>JANQZX010000031.1 GCA_030728245.1 Saprospiraceae bacterium
AAATTTACAGGTGCTTAACTAAATTGTTTAGGCATAATGGTAAAAGTGCCAGGAAACCAGAGTGATTTTTCTTTATTGTTCTATATCCGGATAATCATCGGGCTTATAGCCGGGTGGGGGTGTTATCATTTGCCTATTTCCTTTCATACCAAATCCTTCCCACTGATTGGTTAAATACTCGAAACTTCCTCTCTCTCTTGATAAAAGGCCATTTTGTTTGGCTAATGCTATTTGATTTGCCCGTTCATTTGCTGAAGTCATTGGGGCATATCGCCCATCGGTATAAGTGGCTCTTATCCTTAGATAACTGTCTAATATTTGTGCTTCTTCCTGTGTTCCCCAATGATCTGGGGAGGCGTAGTTTGCATTTTCTGCCAGAGCAAGACCTATACAAGGATTTACCCAGCCTGGCCTGTTTACGTGCATATCTAAAAGTAGTGCAACACCGTAAGAGGAAGTAATTATTTGATAAAGAGGGTAGGGCAGTCCTTTCGGTTCTGGCTTAAAGTAAAAATTTTTAAACCGATCATGTGCATGCTCTATTTGAATAGATTGAAATTCTGGTTGCATCAGCACTTTCCAAAAATGAAAAGCCCAAAAGGGGCGACGGAATGCTTCCTTTTGCTCTAAAGTGGCTATGCGTTCTCCCTGTAAGGTTATAAAGCCAGTGGTTCCGTCCGTTTCTTCTGCAATATCTATGCCCAAAGGCGTAAACCAGGTAGCATATTTTTCAGGATATTTTATCTTTACTTTTTTTAATAATGCGGGTAATTCACCCGCATTGGTGGAGGTGCCAAGGGTCCATTGAAAAATGCCCACACTTAGGAAGGCTTGATCGTATGTATTTATGGCATCCAGTTTTCCTTCATTCCGGGCTACCTGATTGATAACCTGTAAGCAGATTTTTGATATTCCAGGGTTCACCTCACCCGGATAGCGCTGTAAAAATATGCCTACTTCTTCATTACCCATCCAATACACACCAGGATCTTTTTTGGTCAATACCAATTGTATCTGTCCATCATTTATACTTATTTTATTATCAGGCGTTTCTATGATCGACAAAGTCGGTGCTATTTCATTATCTGAAGGCTTATTGGCAGTGTTTTCTGTGCTTTCTGGGGTGTTGAATCGCTCTCCCAGGTACATAGAAATAGCTTCAGTGAGGTGTTGGTTTATGGTATTTCCCAATGAATCATTTGGAAAGATTAGTCCATGGTAAATACAGAATCGCTCCATACTCTGGCTCAGGGAATCTTCCTCATAATCTAAAAAAGATAGTATTTTTTTTAAAGGGTCATGCAAAAAATGCGTTTCCTTTTGCCAGCCAGAGGTATCGTCTGTATAGGATGCTATAATTTTTAAAAAGGGAATAATTTCCTGGCATTGAAGCATTCTCCACAAGCTGTAAGCTTTAAGTCTGGCGCCGTCACCGGAAATTTTATTTTTTTGATTAAATTTTTTGATTGCTTTTAACAGCGTATGGTCAAAAATTTGATTTGTTTGCTCCAATGTCTGTTTCTCAGGAAAGGTAAAAAACCCTAAAGAGGCAAGGAGTTGTTGCAATGGCCGGACATATTTATTTTCCGCATAGAGAAAGAGATTAATCTCTACGGAATTTGTCCTAAGTAAATCTTGTAATAAGGATGTGTAGAACATAATCTAAAAAAGGGCATTTTCTGTAGAAAATGCCCTTTTGAACCTAATTTTATATAATTAAGACAAAGATTTTACCACGGCGGCAAAAGTATCAGGATGGTTTAAGGCCAAATCGGCTAATACTTTTCTGTTAAGTGAAATATCATTATTGCTAATTAAATGCATAAAACGGCTGTAAGACATTCCGAAAGTTCTTACTGCGGCGTTGATACGTGCAATCCAAAGGCGACGATACGCTCTTTTCTTTGCACGACGGTCGCGATAAGCATATCCCATACCTTTCTCTAAGGTATTCTTAGCGGCTGTATATACATTTCTTCTTGCACCAAAGAAACCTTTGGCTGCATCTAAAATTTTCTTGCGACGCTTTCTGGAAGCGACCGCGTTTACGGAACGAGGCATAATGTTTGTTTTAGTTCAATACAGAGCTCAAAAGAGACTTTTTTCTGTATTCTCGTTAAAAAATAGGTTTATCTGATGCAAAGCATGCGCATTACGCGTTTCTGTTCAGAACCGTCAACGGTAGTGGAATCACGTAAATTCAATTTGGCACGTTTGCTCTTGTTGCGCATTCTGTGCGAAGTGTTCGCTTGAAAACGCTTGATTTTTCCTGACCCTGTTACTGAGAATCTCTTCTTAGCACTAGAGTGGGTTTTCATTTTTGGCATGATTGTTTTTTTTTCAGTTGGCAAATATAGACAAATTCATTTAATTCGCGATAAAACGATCATTTATTTTTTGCGCTTCGGAGATACCATGACAATCATTCTACGTCCTTCCAGTTTTGGTAAAGCTTCCGGCGCACCATACTCTTCCAGTTCTTTTAAGAAACGCAATAAAAGAAGCTCCCCACGGTCCTTAAATACAATGGTCCTTCCCCTAAAGTTTACGTAAGCTTTTACTTTAGCATTCTCCTCCAGGAAGGTCTTTGCATGGCGTACTTTAAACTCAAAGTCATGATCATCAGTATTAGGTCCGAAACGGATTTCCTTGATGACGGTTTTGGCAGCTTTTGACTTTATTTCCTTTTCCTTCCTCTTTTTTTCATAGAGGAACTTATTGAAGTCAACCACCCGCACAACGGGAGGTGCCGCATTAGGTGATATTTCCACCATGTCAAGTTGTAACTGGGTAGCCCACTCCCTGACTTGCCGGGTATTGTAAACTTCCCCACCTTTTACCTCCATCCCCGCAACTTCGGAGAGGACTTCCAGATTTTCACCTACTAAGCGAACCTCTGGTACGCGTATTTGATCGTTTATTCTTAGCCCAGGTTTATCGTCTGTGCTTGAATTCGAAGGAACTATTCTCTTGGCCAAATGATTTTTTTTAGTTAAAAAAGTGATGGATTAAATTGATTATCTATTCTGAAACGTCAGACTTTATTTCGCTGGCGAAAGTTATAGCTGTTCCACTTAGGTCTTCATTCATTACGGCAATTAATTCACTGCCTTCTGATGGATTCTCATTTAAAATGAATTCCGCCAATGGATCTTCCAGATATTTCTGTATGGCACGATGCAATGGTCTGGCACCAAATTGTGGGTCAAATCCTTTTTCGGCTACAAACTTTTTTGCTTCCGCCGATAAACTCAAGGTGAATGTCAACTGAGTTAATCTCTTATACAGGTCGGATAATGCAATATCTATGATACTGTATATTTCTTCCATGCCTAAGGCGTTAAAGATAACAACATCGTCGATACGATTCAGGAATTCCGGAGAAAAAGTCTTTTTTAATGCATTTTGAATGACTGCTTTGGTATTTTCTTCTGTAGCCTCCTGTCTTGCCTTAGTATTAAAACCTAATCCCTGACCAAAATCCTTTAATTGTCTCACACCTATATTAGAGGTCATGATGATTAAGGTGTTCTTGAAATCTACCTTTCTACCTAAACCATCTGTCAATACGCCGTCATCAAGGACCTGAAGCAATATATTATATACATCGGGATGCGCTTTTTCTATTTCGTCAAGCAATATAACAGAGTAGGGCTTCCTTCTGACTTTTTCTGTTAATTGTCCACCTTCTTCGTATCCTACATAACCCGGAGGTGCTCCAATGAGTCGGCTAACAGAAAATTTCTCCATATATTCAGTCATGTCAATACGTATTAACGCATCGTCAGAGTCGAACATGTATTTTGCCAAGGCTTTCGCCAACTCCGTTTTTCCAACCCCCGTTGGGCCAAGGAAAATGAAAGTACCAATTGGTTTTTTAGGATCTTTCAGACCAACCCTGTTTCTTAGAATGGCTTTAGATACCTTTTTAATGGCATCTTCCTGACCTATGATGACCTTCTGCATGTCTTTTTCCATGCTTACCAGCCTCTTTCCTTCACTTTGTGCCACACGATTTACAGGAATACCTGTCATCATAGATACTACTTCAGCGATTTCTTCATCGGTTACAGGGTACCGACGGGTTTTTGACTCCTCGTCCCACTGCACTTTCGCAAACTCCAATTGACGAACCAATTTCGATTCTCTATCTCTTAGATCTGCCGCCCTTTCGTATTGCTGATTTTTAACGGCCTGATTTTTGGATTCTTTCAATTCCTCAATCTGCGTTTCCAATTCAACAATATGTTGAGGAACATGAATATTTTTTAGGTGAACCCTCGCACCTACCTCATCCAGTACATCAATGGCTTTATCTGGAAGGAAGCGATCGGTAATATAACGGTCACTTAGACGCACACAAGCAGTGATGGCCTCATCGCTATAGTTCACATTGTGGAAATCTTCGTATTTGTTCTTTATATTATGAAGAATGTGAATGGCTTCTTCAGCAGAAGGTGGTTCAACGAGCACCTTTTGGAAACGGCGATCCAATGCACCATCTTTTTCTATGTGCTGGCGATATTCATCTAAGGTAGATGCACCAATGCACTGCAATTCACCTCTGGCTAAGGCGGGTTTGAATATATTAGAGGCATCGAGAGAACCTGTTGCGCCACCGGCACCAACAATCGTATGAATTTCATCGATAAATAGAATGACATCTCTTGTTTTCTCGAGCTCATTCATAATCGCTTTCATTCTCTCCTCAAATTGACCCCTGTATTTGGTACCTGCAACCAATGCTGCAAGGTCGAGCATAACGATACGCTTGTTAAATAAGGTACGTGATACCTTTCTTTGCATAATGCGCAGCGCCAAACCCTCAACGATGGCTGTTTTTCCCACCCCTGGTTCACCAATGAGTATAGGATTATTCTTTTTCCGTCGGCTAAGGATTTGTGAAACACGTTCAATTTCACTTTCCCGACCGATAATCGGATCTAGTTTACCTTCTTCCGCTAGTTTAGTTACATCACGACCAAAATTGTCGAGAACAGGCGTTCTGGATTTAGTATTTGTTTTACGTTGCTGAAAACCTTTACCTGGCTCGTCGTCATCATACGAATCTTCAGAGTCGGAAGACGACGCCTGGGCGAAAGGTTCAATGGAAGTGAAGTCCTGATCTTGTTTCACGAATTCTAATTCTGCTTTAAACACCTCATAATCGATTTCAAAATCGCGCAAAATGCGTGAGGCGGGATTATCATTATGTTTCAAAATAGATAAAACCAGATGTTCTGGGCATATTTCCTCATTTTTAAGCATTTTAGCTTCGAGGAAAGTAACTTTCAATACTTTCTCGGCTTGCTTGTTCAGAGGAAGCGTCCCAATATTCAAACTGGAATTTCCTACAGGTAAGCGTTCAACCGCTTCCTGCAATGCTTTACGCAAATCACCTGAATTAACTTCCAGCGATTCTAACACCTTCATGGCAATACTGTCTTTGTCAGCAACCACACCTAAAAGCAAGTGCTCGGTACCTATATAATCGTGTCCGAGCCTGATGGCTTCTTCGCGGCTGTTAGCTATGACTTGTTTAACCTTTGGTGAAAACTTTCTATTGTTCATAGTTTACCGTTTCTGAGCCTAATATTACTACAATAAAAAAATAATACAAAGTTTAGAGCGTATTTGTTGCGATAAATATAAGAATGTTTCGTGCATTTCCTTAATTTTGTATCCCGGATTATTTTTCCGGATTATCATTATTCATCAGAAACCAGTGTAAGAGTATGAAATACGCAGTAGATAATAAAGAGCAATACACCGTTTTTAGGATTGAAGAGGAGAACCTGAACTCTTCTAACGCGCCTACGCTAAAATCAGAATTAGTTCTGATCTTTCAAAAAGGGGTTAAAAATCTTATCCTCGATCTTTCTCCCGTTAAATTTGTCGATTCTTCTGGCCTTTCTGCCATCCTCACTGCCGACAGGTTGTGGAAAGAACTTGGTTCTTTTATATTAACAGGTATTGACCAGCCGGCGGTAAAGAAGTTGATAGAAATTTCAAGGCTCGATACCGTTTTAACTATCCTTCCAACCGTAGATGAATCTATAGAATATGCTATGATGGAGGAGTTAGCCAGAGAATTAAATGCTGATCCGTCAGAAGATGAAGAATAATAAGCTGATTGTCAAAGTGTAAGGGATAAACACACATTTTTTTAAAAAAAATAATAACTATTTCTTTTTTTTATAAAATGTTCCCTTATCTTTGCGTCGCTTTAAGTAATTAGGGCAACGATCCTGTAGCTCAGCCGGTAGAGCATATCACTTTTAATGATAGGGTCCTGGGTTCGAATCCCAGCGGGATCACAAATTTTTTAAATAAAATAGTTGAATTTTATTTTTTTAATTAACCTTTTATTTACTCTCGATTTAGAAAGATTAAGGGTATCAACGTTACAAAATGTTGATACACTTTTTTTAGTTTTAAATACCTCTTATCTTTTAAAGTTAATATCAAATTTTTAATTGTTTTTATTTATATATTTTGAATTTTAATTAGATTATTTATTTAGAATAAGACTTGATAAAAACAGCTATCATGATATTGGAAATAATGCTGAGGCAAATTTCTATGGTGTTAAAATTGGCGATATCGATGGTTCAGCACAATCAAAATTCTCCAGGCGGAAAACAAACCTTTCTTCCCGGGTGAAGAGTTATTCCTGTCTTTAAGATCGGATAAACAAATTAAAGCCGATGGTATTCAATTTACACTGAACTATGATGCTGATATGCTGAAATTTCAGGAAAGTAGGTTGGATAAAGACCTTTCACCCTACTTGGGTATTTTTGAAGAGGAAGGTTTAATTACTTTTAGTTGGTCAAATACTATTGATCCTGATAAATTACTTTTATCCCTGCCGTTTAAAGCTATTTCCCGGGGAGAATGGGTAAATGCCATACAAATAGGGGACAGGATTACCCGTCATGAAGCCTATAGCGAGAACAGATTTTATTCTCTGGCTTTAGAAATCCGCGACGTAAACCATCATAACAAGACGATGGCAAAGCCGCCTTATCCTAATCCCTTCAATGGTACCGTCCATATTCCATTTATTAGAAATGTGGATGGTGAGGAAGTTCGTTTGAATGTCTATGATATGACCGGTAGATTAGTTAAATCCTTAGTGAGACGTGGTAATATTGGCCATGATGAATTTGTAGTTCAACAACTTCAGGCTGGTGCCGAATTCAATTATGAACTTTTCAATGGACAAAATAAATACACAGGAAAACTGATTTCGGTACAACAAGAATAAAATAGGTGTGAATAATTTTAGCTCTGGTTCAGACTAAAATTATATCTCGATTTAATTTTGAAAGGAGATTAGCATTTATTTGCTGGTCTCCTTTCTGGTTTTAGTGATAGTCAGGTAAGTAAAATATAGGATTCACATGGGTATAATTGAATAAATATCCGGCCTTTCGTCGAAATTGAAATAGGCTGATTGTTGGAAATGGTGTTGTCCAAACCATTTCATTAGATGCGTTTTACCAACTTGTCTGGCTCCCTGAAGCAGTAAAGGGAGTCTATTGGGCTTATTTTTCCATTCTGTAAGTTGACCTTGAAGTGCTCTATCCATAAATAAGTGTACAAAACGTGATTATTTACACGAAAATACCACTTATTATGTGATTATTGCCTACTATCCCGTTTTTAATCACAGTTTAGCTGTCTACTTTTCGAAAAATCACTTTCCTTTTCATTCATTTCATTTTTAATTAAGGGAACTTTGACTGCACAAAATAAGACCTATTGTAAGGGGCAGACATAGAGCA
>JANQZX010000032.1 GCA_030728245.1 Saprospiraceae bacterium
GATATCCTTTCTTTTCACTTTTACAGAGCCAAAAGAAAATTCCAAATTTACTTTAGTATTATTTTTTAAATAGTTGAAAGCGGCAGCAATTAGAATAATGTAGGAAACTACATCAAATACTAAAAAAATATTCGTGAGGGTAAGAAATTGGTTCATATTCTTTTTGTTACAAAGTCGCGATTTCTTCAAATTATTCCCAATGTTTTGAAATAAAAAATAGGGGATCCCCTATTTCCCCTAATTTTTATTGGTTAGAAGGTGACAATTTCTTACATTTCGACAAATGGAAATAGTAATGGAAAATAGCTGGTCTAAAATATATCGAAAAGGTTCCATTTTCTTGCTGTGGTTAAAATTACAATGGAGAAAAGAACCTTTAAGCATTAAAAATGAGCCAGTTTCTTTACATCAGGAAGGACTTGCAGGCATACCAACCTTGCTTACCTGGCAGGCTTCGGGGGTTTATAAAATGGTCATTGAACCCGGATCTATTACTTTATCAGGAAAACAACAGCATTTTATTTATATCCCAGCGAAAGGAACCGAAACCCTTACTGTTACTTACCACGGGATAAATGAAAAAATCAGCAAGACGGTTGATATGACAGGAAAGGATTTAATCATTCATTCCCTCACATTTCCTGAAAAAATTCCGCTTAGTCAATTGAAAATGGGCTTAAACAAGTCCGAGATCCCAGATTTTGATCGAATCCACCTCAGAGATTCCTCCCTTTTGCTGCCCGTACCGAAATGGTTATTGAAAAGTCCACTTTTTAAAATGCCCTTACCTAAAGTAAATTTCAACTTAAACACAGTAAATATTCCAAAATTTAAATAATATGCAAGATTTCAATTACAGCACACCTACCCCGGGAAAATTAATGCGTCTTCTTTGGAGAGCGGCTGGTGCCGATGCTCACATTCTTGAACAAGCTACTTATTCCGACCAGATCAAATATTTCTGCCTTGGGGGTATCGTCACGGCTACAGGTGTTATGGCAGGTCTGGCAGGTGGATATGCATTTTACACCATATTTGAACCCAGGGGTTCTGCGTTAGAAATAATTGATTATCCAATAGTTACATTATTATCCATTGCTTTTGGAATAACCTGGGGGCTTATTATTTATAATATTGACCGCTTTATCATTTCAAGCAGTGGGAAAGGAGATGGCACGGAGGCGATAACAAGACAAGAGATAATAAATGCCTTACCCAGAATAATAATGGGTGCTATTATAGCTATCACCATTTCCAAACCTTTAGAAATTCGCATGTTTAAAACAGAGATTGATGTCGAGTTGCATCAAGCTCAATTAGAAAAACAAAGTGAATATATGGAACGTATTGACTCTATTTACGCTAATAGAATAAATGCGGAAACAGGAAAAATCGAGAAATGGGAAGATGAAATTGAACAGAAAACGGTCAGAGCCCAGGAATTAGAGAACCAATACATTGAAGAGGCTAGAATTATTACGGTAGGACCCAGAGCATTAGCTGTCAAAGTTCAAGCCGACAAAGCTAAAGGGGAGGAAATTTATCTTAAAAATAAATATGAGCCATTTATTAAAGAGAGTATTCAAAAACTGAAACAGATAGAAAAGGAAAAGCAAAAGGCAATAAATAGCGGTGAAAATATTTCCAGCGGCTTAGATGGTTTATTGGAACGTATAAAACTGGCACATAAAATTGCCGGCTCTGCCATCACCACTTTTATTACCTTATTATTCATGGCCATTGAACTTGCACCTATCTTTTTTAAACTGATGATGATAAAAAGTCCCTATGACTATCTTGAAGACAATATCAAGGAAATGATGAAAGCCAGAAAGGGCATCTATGTTGAATATAATCATTTCAAAGACCGTCAAGGAACTGAAAGAGATTTGGTTAGGTATCTAAATGTCGAGAAACAAAATATGGAATATACTCAACTATTGGAGACTCAGAAAAGGTTGACAGAATATGCCATTTCAAAATATGAGGAAGAAATGAAAAAGAAAATAGATGAAAATCCATCCGCATTTATTTCTGTTTCCGAACCCAAAATATGAATTACATTTTTGATCTCTTCCTGAAATTTTCCGGTGATGATTATCCATTGTTGGTGCAATGCGGTAAACAAGTCCGTGTTCGATTTGCCCTAAACGGCAGCTTTGTATTTTTGTTTTTTGTAATTAGCTCATTCTCCTTAAGTTTTGCCCTAACGGAGATATTTCAATATGAAATTATTGGATACTTCCTTGGGTTTTGTTTTGGTATTGTCCTGACAAACATCTATTTATTATTAATTTATACCTATAACGAAAGAGTATTGCCGTCTCTGACACCGAGTAAACTGTCCATCTATTTTTCTCATGGCATAAGAACATTATTTTTACTTTTTTTACTTTTAATTATCAGTTTACCACTTGAAATACATAGGAATCGAGCTTATTTAAATGGTAAAATCAGCCAATACAAAATTGAAAAAATTAAAGCCTACGAAACAAAAACAAAAATTACCTACGGAAAAATTATAACAGACCTGGAAAGTAGAATGAATAGGATCAACAGGTTGGATGCCACCAATTCATCAGAACAAATCAACTTTTATTCCGATATAATTCAAAAAAAAGTAGCAGATTCAGAACAAAAATTAACCTTGATGAAGGAAAGAATCAACTATTCGCATTTCTTTACCCGAAAAATCATCTTTTATTTCGACACTGGCTTCACTCCTATTTATCTAATCTTACTGGTCCTTGTCTTTTTTACTCCTCTGTTCTTAAAATTAGCTAACAGTTTATTCAAATCGAATGAGTTTATCAATAAGAAAAGAACTATTTATCAGACAATCATTGATAAGGAATATTATAAATTCAAAATAGCCTATGAGTTTGAAATGACGGAATTCTATGAAATGCAGGAAATAAACAAGGGAATTTCCATTGAATGGACAGAAAACTTTCAAAATCCACCTTATAATACGATTAAAAATAAGCTTCCCGTTCCACAGTCCGAAGAAGATTTGAAAAATTGGATACGGTATGGGTAAAATGAGAAGAAAGCCAGTTTTCCTATATTTTGAAGGTATTTTGAAGGGTAAATATCGCGGTCATATTGACATTTTTGATTCCGACAAAAAATGGCACAACTACTATAATTACGAAATTTACGAGGGAATCATTTCTCTTCCCAAAAGTGGTTTTGTCTCATCTATTCATGTCGAGGCATCTAAAGTATTAACTGATCAATATAGTGGAATACCCTTATATGAGGCACCACTGACAAATAATATCCAACTCGAAGTCTCAGATGGAGGTATAACAAAATTGTTTTCCGCTGAAATTCACGAGTTGAAACTAAAGGATATCTCCCTATTCAATAGGCAACCAGAAGGAATAAACCAGGTTTTTGGTGAAATAGAAGCAACCGCCTTTGGTTACTTATTGACCTATACGGAAGTAGAAGAGGATGCGTTGGATGAGATCTCTGTCTTCGAAGACGGGGATATTCTTTCTGTACCTGACACCAGTGAAACGGAAATGGGTTCTGTGAAAACAATACCCCTGGAAGTTGAAAACATGGCTTCAAGCGAAGCGGCTGCAAGTCAATCTGGCAATAGTAACAAGGGAAACCAACCTCAAAGACAGGCACAATATAAAAATAATCACGTTCGATATCATCTTGGGGAAAATGGTGGTGCGGCCCAATGGGGACCTTGGGAACGGAACGGTTCAGGATATTGGAATAATTTATTGAACCGTTGGGTAAGCTGGGGAAATCATCTTTTATTTTATCCTTTACTCCTCCTTTTCCTTGCCCTTTTCATTTATTTCTTTCCGTTAATCCCTCCGTTATTCCTGGCTCTATTAATTATAGGCTTCTGGATTGTTTTGCTCATAATCATCTTTGGATTAGGCTTGACATTTGTTGTATATAGTTCTATCCTTTCGGGTATTAGTGCTCTCCTCATTTTATTAACCCTGGCCGTTTTCCTGAATATTGACTTTCTTTCAGAAAATTTTAGATGGGAAGAATACGTGTATGTTCCGGAGTTGGAAGACAGTCCAAAGCCTGACCTGATTAAAGTGGATCCCGATAAATTTATACGCCACAACAGGGTGTGGAAAGATTTTCAAGGGCAGCAATATAAGGCAACCGTCAAAATATTGGAGAGCAATTATTCCTCTTCCTTAGCCTGGCATCAGCAATACGCAGAAAATATGAATAATGAAAATGATTATGAACGGTATCTGAGTGCTGCATCAAAAAGGGATTCTGCCTCCCTGACCCATTTGTATTCAGAAATGAATACCCTGGGATATAATTATAAGTTGACGAGGAAAGGATTTGCAGAAATGCTCATCACCTTCGTACAGGACATACCTTACACCTTAATCGTGGACAGTAACTGTGATCCCAGTTTATACAGAGATAATTTCATTAGAAAATACTTGCAGGAGGGGAAACAATGCTATGGTTATCAAAGATTTGGCTTACTAAATCCAGCAGAATTTACAGGAACATTATTAGGCGATTGTGATACCCGTACCTTATTTTTATACACCTTATTCAAGTACTTCAACTATGATGTAATCATATTAGGGAGTCAAAAATATGGGCATTCTATTTTGGGAATAAATCTGCCCTATCACGGCATACATAAAAAAGTAGAAGGAAAATCCTATTTTGTAGTGGAGACAACTGCACAAGGTATGTACCCGGGTATATTAGCTCCCAGCATATCAGATATGACCTATTGGAAAGTAAATCTTAAATAATAAACATGGACGAATCGATTATCTTATTAATGCTTATCCCTATCATTTGTATTTTTCAAATGCTGATTGTCAATGGTTGGATTAACTTTTTTTTCAAGGAATGGATTGAAAACACTGGAAAATCTGATGCATTCATTCTGTTGAAAGCAGGCTGGTTATTAAGTACAGGGCTATTATATCAAAAATCATATAGCTTTTTCAAGATATTCACCGCTTTTATTGAAGAGCAGAATTTATTCGGAAATCTAATGGGAATTCCTCTTTTGGGCTTATTAGCCTTAATGGTTTTACTGGTCAGCATGCAATTCATTTTAGCATTGCTAACATACCTGATAATCAGGTTAATGGGAAAGGATTTAAATATTTACATGGAAGTAGTCAATGGGCATTGGTCCATGTCCCTATTATGGCTAGCCGTTTATTATAGTTTACTATTCCTTGTCAGCACTTTAGCATTAGAGGCACTGACCATTATATTACCCTTAGGAAAATTGCCCATATATCATTAGTAAAACGATTAGTTATGTTTAAATTAAAATACTTACGCATTGGATTTCAGCCAGAAATATCAGCCATTGAACTCAATTATTTTCGGGGTGCAGTTATAAAAGCAGTAAATAAGGAAAATGTATTATTTCATAATCATGAGGAAGAGGGCTTCAGATATGGTTATCCGTTAATACAATACAAAAGGATAAAGGGTAAACCAGTATTAGTATGTTTACAGGAAGGGACGGAACAAATCCATGATTTTTTTGGGCGACGTGTTACCAAAATCCAGTTGGGCAACCGGAGTGTGGAGATTAGCATTGAAAATATGAATTTGAAGGATATCAGTCTGGAGGTTTCCAAACAGCACTTTCATTACAACATAGAAAATTGGTTGGCCTTAAGCTCCGACAGTTTTAAGGTTTATAAAGAAATGGAAAGCATGGAAGAAAGGAAAGGCTTTTTGTCGAGAATATTAAGAGGCAACTTATTAGCCATGGCAAAGGGACTAAAGTGGTTCATCAAAGAGCAGGTAGAAGTAAAGATATATCAATTGGACGGTCCAAAGATGGTTCCATATAAAGAGACTAAATTAATGGCATTTGAAGCCACCTTTTCATGTAATATTAATTTACCGTCGAGCATTGGTTTAGGGAAAGGGTCGGCAAAGGGTTTCGGAACAATTACGGCTATGAGGTATGAGGAGGATTGACATTTTCAACAACACACAAACTTGTTAATGACAGATAGCCTATTCAAGGATTATTTTCCATTTGAATTAAATGAAGATCAGGAAACAGCCTTTTTGAATATGGCCGCTTTTTTGGAAAATGACGCCTACCATATTTTCCAGTTAATAGGTTACGCCGGCACTGGAAAGACAACATTAGTTAGTGGCTTTTTAAAATATTTAGGAGAAAAAGAACTTCCTGTTTACCTATTGGCTTCGACAGGCAGAGCTGCTTATATATTGGAAAAGAAGACAGGTATTAGAGCCTCTACGGTACACAGTTTAATTTATAAGTTTAGTAATTTGAATGTCCAGTTATCAAAACTGGAGGATATGCAACAAAAAAAAGTAAAAGATGAGGGTGGCCCAATTTTACTGAAATTCACCATAAAAACGGAAACAAATGTAGGGAACAACGTATATATTATTGACGAATCGTCTATGTTAAGCGGTAATAATGAGAGTTCCAACTCATTTGGACTCTTCGGTACAGGCAATTTGATTCAAGATTTTATTTTCAGAGATCCCACCTCAAAATTTATATTTATCGGAGATCCCTGTCAACTACCCCCGGTAAATTTAGTTCATTCACCTGCACTCAATCAGCAATATTTTCCCGATGCTTTTGGCTTAGACGTGTGGCGTTATGAGTTAAAAACGGTAGTGCGACAGGTAAAGGAAAGTGGAATTTTGGGTGTAGCCACAAACTTGAGAATACTTGTTGAGAAGCCCCAGAACATTCCCTTTCCCAAATTACCCGTAAAGGGCTTTTCCAACATTCACTTATTACCCGATGAAAAAGCATTATTAGACGCTTATTATGAAAAATTAAAAGCGGGCAAAGAAGATGAAACCATAATGATATGTCATACCAACAGGCGATGTCAGACGGCAAATCAATATTTAAGGGAAAAATTATTCCATCAGCCTGATCGCTTGATGATTACTGACCGCTACCTGGTAACGCAAAACAATTTGTTAACAGGCCTTCAAAATGGTGACATGGTAAAATTGATTGAGATAGGTACTTATGAAGTACGTTGTGGATTGACTTTCAGGGAGGTTATAACTGAAGGGGTTGAAAGTAAGACAAAATACAAACATCTTATCATAGAGGAATTACTTTCACTACCGCAGGCCAATATTACCGAAATGCAGCAGAAGTTATTATTTATAGATTTTGATAAACGAATGAAAGCCCATAAAATTTATCAGGATAGCGAAGAATATAATTATGCCATGACAAAAGATCCGTATTTAAATGCGTTGAAAGTAAACTATGGATGGGCATTAACCTGCCATAAAGCCCAAGGAGGAGAATGGGAAGAAGTATTTTTACTTCAGGATGGAAAAATATATCATATACCCTCGCCACAGATATACAAATGGTGGTACACCGCTATAACGAGAGCGAGCAAGGAATTATATCTGATAAACAACTCCATTTTAAGGTAACAAAAGGGGAGATTTGGCAGACCAAAGTAAAAAAATGCTTATATTTACCCTACAAAGGGATTAAAAAACGAGAGTTTACGTTACAAATTATTCATTAACAGGACTAAATGTATTAAGATTATTTGGTCATTAAATATTTTCATAATATGAAGCATAAAACAATGCTTTTCCGAAGCGGAATTATCTTGTTTTATTTTTCAAAGTGGTCATATCAGATTGTTAATGAATTAGTTGTAAAGGGAACTCCCAGAGTGGGTCATCCAGCAAAAGAGGGATTAAGACTT
>JANQZX010000033.1:0-6291 GCA_030728245.1 Saprospiraceae bacterium
GAATCATTTAATCTTCAGGTTAATTCTTTCTTCGCTGTTCCTACCAATGCTGCTACTCCGCTGGATTTTGTTGAACCCATAAATTTCCTTGCTGATGTTGAAAATAAAGGGGCTTCAACTCAATTCAAAGTACCCTTAGAAGTTACTATCCTCGACAATGGCTTTAAGGAGGTATTTAAAACAAGAAATGTCTATGATACCTTACCTTCTAATGCTGTGGTTGAGAATAAATTATTTTCTCAGACTTTTACCCCAACTGCAAAAGGTGTTTATCTAGGGTATTATGAAATACTTTCTGATAAGGTAGATGCCGATTCCTCAAATAATACTCAAGAGTTTCTGTTTACTGTTACAGATTCAACTTTTTCAAAAGAATTAGGTCCCAATAGAACCATCAGACCCGCAGATGCCAGTTGGACGGCAGGAGAACCGCGTTCCTGGGCTTTTGGAAACCATTATTATGTGCCTAAAGGCAATAATAAATTTATAAGAAGTGTATCTTTTATGATTGGTAATGCTTCTCAACTTAAAGATCAGGCAGCTGTATTAAATATCTATAAGTGGAAAGATGCTAATGCCAATGGTAATGCGGAGCCAACGGAAAGAACCAGTTTAGGTACATTGTTTTATATCATTGGAGGAAAAGAGGAGCCTGATTCTCTTGTGGTTATTCCGTTAAACAAAGAGAATGGTTTAGAACCCATTAAACTTGAAGATAATACTGAATATTTAGTTATGCTTGAGTACTATGCCTCTGGTACCACTAATTTTGAAATGACAGTGAGTGATGAAATTGATTACGGAGGTATGATTACTGCGTCTATTTTAAAACAAAAACCACGGTTTGGTTCTTTAATCGGTATCGCTGGTGACTTAACTAAAGAAACGTATTCGTATGTTGGTTTTGGTGGAAATGTATTTGGTATTGTTCCTGTCGTCAGACTTAATGTAGGTAATCTTGTAACTACCAATGTAGAGGAGTTAAATACGCTTACTGAACAATTTACCGTATTTCCTAATCCTGCAACTGATTTTATCAATTTGCAATTTGCCAACAGTCAACGGAACGTAATTCTGAAAATGATAGATATAAATGGTAGAATATTATTCCAGAAATCGGTTGATTTTATCCAGGAAAAATACCCATATCAAGTGAATTTACCGAAGGTAGCCCCAGGTTATTATTTTATTCAGGCTACCAGTGAAGAGGGAATGGGAATTAAATCTTTTATTATTAAATAATCTATATCACATAGAAGAAAAAGGAGGCTGATTTTGTTACCAGCCTCCTTTTTTATGTATGCTATTTTATACCTCGTAGAGACGCGATGCCTCGCGTCTTCTCTATGCCTGGGTTTGAATCACGGATTTTTAGGATTACTGGATTTCACGGATGATAACGTACCTTATTGTTTTAAACGCATTGGTCATTTGTAGATTTCATACCTGACCACTTGGGGTCACATGTCTATTAATTATTATGCCCCTGGCGGTACAAATTTCTATAAAATCTCCTTTAGACCCTGGCGGCACAAATTTCCCTAACACCTGGTTTTGAATCACGGATTATAAGGATTATAGGATTTCACGGATGATAGTATTCCATTATTGTAGGGGCGAATGGCATTCGCCCTCCCATGATACAGATTCATTTCCCTATTTAGGCAAAATATATTTTCTTAGTTATAAATAATGTGTATTTGCACATAAATTAAATGGATGATCATAGGATATAGGTGAATGTAAAAATAGGTACTGTTTAAAACAGGGCGAATTCAATTCGCCCCTACGCAAACCATTAAACGATAATGTTAAAATTGACAGTGTTTAAAACATGGCTCCGCTATTTTTGTTACACTCCACCATTGGGTCAAACCAAACGCTACCAGTTATAATTAACTATATTTTTCGGAGGATAAAAAAAATCCCCGACACTTTTGTATCAGGGATTCTTTTTTTATTCAGCTACCTTTTAAATAGCTTTCTTTTTTATTTACATATTGGAAATAAGGGCATCTCCAAATTCTGAGCATTTTAAAAGCGTTGCGCCTTCCATTAAACGGTGGAAGTCATAAGTAACTTGTTTTTTTGCAATGGTTTTTTCCATAGAAGAGAGAATCAAATCTGCTGCTTCCTTCCAACCCATATAACGCAACATCATTTCTCCTGAAAGAATAACTGAACTTGGATTAACTTTATCTAAGCCAGCATACTTAGGTGCTGTTCCATGGGTAGCTTCAAAAATAGCCTTTCCGTTAATATAATTAATATTCGCACCAGGTGCAATACCAATACCACCTACTTCTGCAGCCAAAGCATCAGAAATATAATCTCCATTTAGATTTAAGGTAGCTATTACTGAGTACTCAGAAGGACGAAGTAAAATTTGTTGTAAAAATGCATCGGCAATAACGTCTTTTACAATGACTAATCCCTTTGCTTCTGCATCACTTTGAGCTTTGTCGGCAGCAGCTTTGCCTTCCTTTGCCATAATTTTATCGTATTGAACCCAGGTGAAAACTTTATCACCAAATTCTCTTTCTGCTAATTCATAGCCCCAATCCTTGAATTTACCTTCAGTAAATTTCATAATGTTACCTTTGTGTACTAAAGTAACGGATGGTTTATTATTGTCAATAGCAAATTCGATAGCCGCGCGAACCAATCTTTCTGTACCTTCAACAGATACAGGTTTGATACCCAAAGAAACAGTGTCTGGGAATCTAATTTTATTTACGCCCATCTCTTCAATAAGGAACTTTTTTAATTTTTCAAGTTCCGGCGTACCATGTAAATATTCAATACCAGCGTAAATGTCTTCTGTATTTTCTCTGAAAATAACCATATCAACTAAATGCGGCTCTTTTACAGGAGAAGGAACGCCTGTGAAGTATTGAACTGGTCGTACACACGCATATAAGTCTAATTGTTGTCTTAAGGCAACATTTAATGAACGGATACCACCACCAACAGGTGTAGTCAAAGGGCCTTTTATAGCCACCATGTAATTATCAATATCTGTAATGGTCTCTTCCGGCAACCAATTTCCAGTTAAATTAAAAGCTTTTTCACCAGCTAAAACTTCTAACCAATGAATCTTTTTTTCTCCGTTATAGGCCTTTTGAACCGCTGCATCAATTACGCGAACTGAAGATGCCCAAATATCTTCACCTGTGCCGTCTCCTTCGATAAAAGGAATGATAGGGTCGTTTGGAACGGTCAATTTACCGTTAATCATACTTATTTTGGATCCTGACATAATACTATGTTTTGTTTGCCGCAAAACTAATACTTTTTACGGAAAAATGGGGTAAATTAGCACCGTCAAGTAAAGAAATAATCTATGAATAACCCTATGTTGAATCCAGACCATTCAACTTTATCTAAAGAGGAAAAAACCCTGGAGAAGGCATTGAGGCCTAAAGCTTTAAATGACTTTAACGGACAGCCTGATATCGTTGATAATTTATTGGTTTTTATAGAGGCAGCTAAGTTGAGAGGCGAAGCTCTTGACCATGTTTTATTGCATGGACCTCCAGGTTTGGGTAAAACCACATTGTCACATATAATTTCAAATGAATTGAAATGTGGTCTTAAAATGACCTCGGGACCTGTGTTGGAAAGACCTGGTGATCTAGCGGGTATCCTTACTAACCTGGAACCTAATGATGTTCTTTTTATTGATGAAATTCATCGTCTAAATACCGTAGTGGAAGAATATTTATATTCTGCAATGGAAGATTTTAGAATCGATATTATGATTGATTCCGGTCCCAGTGCAAGAAGTATTCAACTTTCTTTAAATCCTTTCACCTTAGTAGGGGCCACAACTAGAATGGGTTTGTTGACAGCGCCAATGAGAGCCCGTTTTGGTATCAATTTTCATTTGGATTATTATGACGTGGAAACGTTAATAAAGATTTTATTCAGGTCAGCTGAATTGTTAGATCTGCCCATGACCGCTGACGGCGCTGCTGAAATTGCCAGGCGGAGTAGGGGAACCCCCAGAATTGCCAATGCTCTGTTAAGAAGAATCAGAGATTTTGCTTCAGTTAAAGGGAACGGTACCATCGATCTGGATATCGCAAATTATGGTCTTCAGGCCCTAAAAGTAGATAAATGTGGCCTCGATGAAATGGATAATAGGATTCTGACGACCATTATTAATAAATTTAAAGGTGGGCCAGTGGGACTTACTACCCTGGCAACAGCTGTGGGGGAAGAACCGGGTACCCTGGAGGAAGTGCACGAACCTTTTCTAATTATGGAGGGCTTCATTCAACGTACCCCACGTGGTAGAGAAGCAACCCAAAGAGCGTATAATCACCTTTCAATTCCATTTCGAGTGATTACACCAGGTCTTTTTGATACACAGTAATTTGTACGTTAAAATTTATTTATGTAATTGAAATTCAAAGTTTTAATATTAGTGTTAAAATAATATGAATAATATTTTTGGGGATATAGTAAGTCATTCAAAAAAAATTAGCATTTTTACAACCCTATTGGAGTAAAATACAGATTGACATATAATAATGAAGGCCTCATTTTATTATCCTTTGGACTTTTTTTAATTTTTTGGAACTTTGGGGCAATGCAAAAAAATCATACTGAGGTCTGGGAAAAATGTCTAAGGAATATTCGCCTGAACGTGAATAACCAAAGCTATAAAACTTGGTTTGAACCTATTCGTCCCGTTCGTTTGGATGAAAAGGTATTTACTTTGCTTGTGCCTAATAAGTTCTTTTACGAATGGTTAGAAGAACATTATATAGGATTATTAAAATCTACAATAAGGCAGGAAGTTGGTGAAAAAGTTAGATTAGAATATCAAATTCTAGTCAATGATAATTCAGAAAATAATCAACCCCAACCCAATAAGCCTGTTGAAACTAAGGAAACACCTGATTTTTCAAATGCAAATGATATTAAAAATCCGTTTGTTATCCCCGGTATCAAGAAATGGAGCGTAGAGGCTAAGCTCAATACTATGTACACCTTTGGAAATTATATTGAAGGTGATTGCAATAGATTAGCCAGGTCAGCTGGTTTGGCTATTGCTAAAAAACCAGGCCTTACCTCCTTTAATCCTTTAGTTCTTTATGGCGATGTGGGTTTAGGTAAAACTCATCTCGCTCACGCTATCGGTAATGAGGTTCAACTAAAATTTCCAGGAAAAGTCGTCCTTTATGTTACTTCCGATAGCTTTACCAATCAGTTGATTCAGTCTATTCGAAACGGAGGTGTCAATGATTTCGTAAATTTTTATCAGCATATTGATCTGCTTATTGTTGATGATATTCAGTTTTTAGCTAATAAAACAAAAACTCAGGAAATTTTCTTTCATATTTTTAATCAACTTCATCAAGGGGGTAAACAAATTGTTCTAACCTCCGATAGACCTCCAAGAGACTTAGACGGTATGGAGGAAAGATTGATTTCTCGATTTAAATGGGGTCTTTCAGCAGATTTGCAAGCACCTGATTTAGAAACCAGAATGGCTATCCTTGAGCATAAAATGATTAAGGAAGGTGTGGGTATTCCACAAAATGTAATAGAGTTTATCTGTTATAATATTAAAAATAATATAAGGGAACTTGAAGGTGTTCTCAATCTTTTGATGGCACAGGCTTCTCTTAATAGAAGGGAAATTGACGTAGATTTAGCCAGAGATGTAATCAAAAATTTTGTGTCAGAAATTAATAAAGAGATTACTGTAGAAAATATTCAGAAATTGGTCGCTGATCATCTTAAAGTTCCAGTAGAAACTCTTTTTGGTAAAACTCGAAAAAGATCTATCGTTATAGCAAGGCAATTGTCAATGTATCTTGCTAAAACAATGACTGATAAATCTCTAAAAAATATTGGGGAAGTCTTTGGAGGCAGAGACCATAGTACCGTTATTTATTCTATTAAAACCGTTCAGGATTTAATGGAAACAGATACCTACTTTAAAGAGACCGTCCTTGAATTGGAAAAGAAAATTAAAAATTCTTTAAGGGAAACTTAATTTTTTTCATTTTAATCTTGCAAAAAGTTTGACAAATAAATAAACTTGTTGTACTTTTGCATCGCTAAGAAAATAATACACGTTTGGAGATTAGCATAAGTTGGTAGAGTGGGTGAGCGGTTTAAACCACCAGTTTGCTAAACTGACGTACTGGTAACGGTACCGAGGGTTCGAATCCCTCCTCCACCGCCGGGATTTTCGGGGCGTAGCGCAGCCCGGTAGCGCACCTGCTTTGGGAGCAGGGGGTCCCAGGTTCAAATCCTGGTGCCCCGACATTTAAA
>JANQZX010000033.1:6391-7613 GCA_030728245.1 Saprospiraceae bacterium
GGATATTCTACCTCGTATTCCCTGCCCATTACCTGGAAATCTTTCCTGGAAAAATAAGTTTCCATAAATTTCACCACCGTTTTTCCCAATTTTTTATCGGAATATGCATCTTTTACTTTAATAGTGAATACATAACAAGGTGTGTCATCTGAATAATTTTTTGACTCTATCCCATAATGATAGTATTTCCTCATTTTTTCGCTAAATAAAGCAGTTTTATTTCCTATCAATGGAATATTGGCCTTCTCACCCGGTTGAAAAATAAAACGCTTTAATTCTCCATAATAATAATCTATAATTCCCTCGTTCTTTTTATTGCTTGTTTCTGTATTCGCACTTGCACATATTTTTCCAGAGGGTAAAAAGACCCTTTCATATAATTTAGCTGTTAAATACTTTCGATCTCCATTTTTTTTATTGTACGTTTTTGATGTTTCTTTTGATATAAATTTGATCTCCTTACAGCTTCCTGAAGGCAATAATTGTGTTTTAGCACTATAGAAATCTATTGATTTTCCTTTTTCATTGAAAAATTCCTGTTTGTGATTGGCATTATGTGATATAAGTCTCAAATTTTTGAATGCTTGATAGAAACTGGTATCTTCTCTCACCATTTCAATAAAGTTATTTACGTCAAAGCCCATCTTTTTTGCCGTAATGGTCATTGAATCTAACCATATTGCTTCCATTAATCCTTCATAAGGATCTGTTTGGGCACTCATAGTAAAGCTCAAATGGCAAATCACCCAAAGGCACATTATTTTAAACCGTATGTTTTTCATTTAATTTAAATTTTAAAAAAGAATCACCTTTCATTTTTCTAGGGTAAATTTACAATCTTGAAATCAATTAATATGAAAAATATAGCCGTTATAGGAAGTGGTACCATGGGAAATGGTATCGCTCAGGTTTTTGCCACAGCGGGCTTTAATGTGCATTTAATAGACATATCAATGCGTTCTTTATTACAGGCAGAACTAATTATTCATAAAAATCTCGATAGGTTAATTGATAAAGAAAAACTATCGCCACATCAAAAACCAGTCATTATTAATAATATTCATTTTACTTCAGATCTTGAGCTGGGAGTAAGGGATGCCTTTTTAGTGGTGGAAGCCATTTCTGAAAATATTTTGTCGAAAGAGAAATTATTTAATCAATTAGATAAACTTACAAATAATACCTGCATTTTAGCTTCTAATACCTCTTCCATTTCTATTAC
>JANQZX010000034.1:0-75195 GCA_030728245.1 Saprospiraceae bacterium
ACCTTGAAAAAAAGTGGCTGGTGGTACAAAGAAGTGATTGAAAATAATGGATTTTAGCATGTTATAATCAAACTAAACCCCAAAATTACCTTTATTAAAACTAATAATTCCCCAAAATAACCCTAATCCTTATTTACCTAGCCTAAGATTCTATTTTGGGGAACTTCTATTTTATCAATTGATTGGACGTTAATCCAAAGATTGAATTTAATTGGGTCCTATTCCTACTGCATCTTTTATACATCGAACAGAATGACCCGCTAAATCTGTTTGATAATTTCCCCAACCTAATGAGGGAGAGTTAGCTTCTAAAATAACATAGAGGCTCGTAGAACCACTTGCCCAAAAATGAGCGGATTCAAATGCCAATTTGAATTCACCGTTTGGTCCTGTTTGAGCATTATCTCTAAATCCAGCGGGAAGTGCAGAAAAACCGCTTGAATTGTCAGCCCCACCCCCTACATAATATTTCCAACTTCCCCCGGTCATTTTTAATTTGCCTCCTACGGTAAGACTTTGTTGATTACCCGCAGTTGGAATATTGCTATTGGTTGGCTCATAATATTTAACTAAAACGGTCCACTCAGCCGGTGATGGGACATGCCAACCAGTTGGACAAATCATTTTTCCTGAAATAAGTGAAAGACGATTATATAAATAGCCATATTTAGCCAAAGAGTCTGGACTATGTCCATAGACGGTTATTGCACCAGTTGGTTGCGTTGTCCAAGACTGAGCAGTTGTTCCTAACGTACCTCCTGAGACGTCTAATGCAATAGAAGATCCATCCGTATATTTCGTCACTCTGAGATTTTCTTTCATCCAGCATTGAGTTCCAATGAGAACCGTAGGATAGGAATTATTATCAATATCAGTAATAGTAGTTGTTCCACAGGTAAATGAAGGAGGTGGTGGAGGGGGTGGTGTCGTCACACACGGAACTCCGGGGCAGTTCTCCAGAGCAGCTTTTTTCCATCTTACCTTGATTTCTTCGATATTAAAGGATGATTTTCTTTCAATAATACCCTCCTTTATTAAAACGGAATTACTTATTACTTGACAATTCATTTCGTTTTTGACTAAAAACAAAATGAAGAATAAACAAAGAAAGAATTGTTTGTCATTTAGGCTCATTTTTAGTTTTTTATTTGTTCGCCTCAAAAGTATATAATAGCATACCACCTTATGATGTCATTAAGGAATTATTTCCTTTGGATTGTAACAATCCAAAGGAAATAATTAAAACTGATACTTAAAAAAAGGTGATACTTTTTTCCAAAAAAAATATTGTGTACTTTAAAATCTTAATAATTTGATAATTAAACTTACTAAAGTTTAGGGCTGCCTAATCAGCATTTTTATTTGGACAATTCAAAAATTCAAATTGAATTTGTATAAATTTTTCAATATTAATTACATTTTCGGCCAGTTTATACAAGAACATTTCCTAGTCAACACCCATTTCAACTTATTATTCCTGATAAATTAATGTGTTGCCAAAATTTTTCCAATTGTGTGTTTGCTAATAATTCATTTTTAAAATCCCTGAACTGCACCCAATGTCTCATAACCGTCGAATCTTTTACGAAGGTAAAGTATCATACCTAATGAATGTTAAGGTTATCCTCGTAATATAATTATCAAAATAGGTTGATTGACATTTGTTTACATGTAAATTTTGATAATACTTCATTAACTTAGTGAAGGTTAGAAAGTGATTAGGACTGCTTATTATTTTACATGTTTCGCAGCCCTTCATCTTCACCAAAATGTCTTTGTCTTACCTTCCTTAAATTCTATGCTGACGTCTACATAATTACATTTGTGTTTTTTTTGTAAAATCTGATGTCTTTTCGATTATGATCTTCTCAAGATTTACTATCTTATTTTCACCATTTAGCATGATACTTCTGCTGGTTTTCATGAGTCTAATAAAATTAAGCAATTCCGTCCCAAACCCCACAAAACGGTGACTTCATTCACAAAAGGTACCATTGTTTATAACAATCAAATAATTTTCCAATATGTTTGATGGTTTTAGCCCTTTTGCAAAGCAAGGTATTACCAATAATCAAGCATTTAGGACGGGAAATAACCGTCGAGTCTCCTTAGCTTTTTACACCAGTCACCCCATTCGTTCTTAAGGAGATCATAAAGGATATCCTAACCATGATTCGGTTCATTTACGTAACCAAAATACATCAACTGACTAATATTTTTTTGGTTTTAGCTTTATAGCCAATTATTGACCTGTATGAGACGAAACTGTCCGACGATGTTTTCAAATGTTTTTAATAAAATATTTGAATCTGGTAAATATTCCCCTACTTCAGAGATATTTTTAACGACCTTGCATTTTCGACTGATTTGCTAATTTATATTTAACTCCCCCAAAATTTACAAATTATGTTCAAAAAGGCAACTTTTTTATGATTTTATTTAGCTTATTATCAGGTTTTATCCCCTCCGAAACTTTATTTAATTAAAAAAGGCGATGAAATCCTTGAGTTTCATCGCCTACAAATACGGTATGTCCCAAAATTAGTTTATCTCAATTAACCTGTGGGTATTTATCTTGGCAGAATCCTTTTTAGGAATATCCAACTGTAGAATACCTTGCTCATATTTAGCAGTAATTGCCTCCAGTTCAATGGTTTCAGGCAAAGTGAAAGAACGCTTGAAGGACGTGAAACCAAATTCCTTTAAAGAATAAGTTGGCTGAACTTCATCCTGACCCTTTTCCGTCGTCTTATCCACCGAAATGGTCATCAACTTTTCTTTCAATTCAATCTTAAAGTCTTCCTTTTTCAGTCCGGGAACAGCCAATTGAACAAGAAATTTTTCCTTCTCTTCTTTGATATTGGCTGCTGGTAAAAATGGATTAGCTAAAGAGAAAAATGGATCTAAACGCTTACTTAAAACTGTCATGGTATTATTATTTTTGTTTTTAAAAGATAATAAACCCTTTGCACATTTTATTCCAAAGCAAAAAACAAGTCAAAATGACATGAATAATTATTTTTACCTGTCATTTTGACTTATTTTTATTTTTTTATGCTGACTTTTTGACTAAAATGCTTGAAAAAGGAACCGTTTACGCTATCCATCATCCTTTCATCCAAATGAAAAAATACTATTTCTTTGTTATCATTTACTGTTTTCCATTTTTTCAGCAGATGAATTATGCTTAAAATTTCATTTTTCCCTACTTTTTCTATCCTGATTTTATCCTTTTCGTACAAATAAAAACCCTGTAGGAAAGTACTTTCAGATACCTCAAATGTGTTCTCACCTGTTTTTTTAAAACGAATGGCATCTGTCAGATCCAATGTATCCAGACCATTAATTAAACCAGTAAAGATAGAATCCCTGAAAACGACGCCCCATTGATAAAAGGGAAGCCCCAACTTGAGCGGCAAAGGATATTGTTTAGGGTTTTCCAGATAAACTGTTGCATCTTTTTCATTTAAAATACTATTACTTGTCTCCCAATTTGCCAATGCCCCCATGTTATAAGCCATCAACAGCCCGCTCTTAACGGGAGGAAAACCCGTTGATTCAAAATTCTTATACTGATCTAACCGTATGGTTGCCATTAATTCAATCTGATTATTGCGTGTTTTTTCATTTAGAATACGACAAAAATTAAAAAAAGCACTCCTTGTTTTGGGACTCCAGTCACAATCTATCAACCATTCCTTAACCTTATGTGGATGAGACATTTGCAATAATTTACCAACCAATTTATCTGCTAAATCAATTAATTCTTTCTCCTCTTTTACTTTTAAAAAAGTTTCATTGGTAATAAATATTACGGGGGTTAAGGAATAGGTTAATTTTTCAGGTAGTCCCGTTAAAGGCGCCACAGGAACTGGCCCCAAATTAACATCGACATCGATATCAAAAAATCGGATATATAGCTTATTAACAGGGATTGAATCTAACCAACGACTCGATACATCCTTAACATTAAAGGTTGATTTCCAATAAAAAAACGATATTTCGGGCAGGTCCCACTCTTTACCAACGTCTGGTTTACAACCTGTAAGGGCTAAAGAAATCAACCCAATACATAAGAAATGGTATATTCTCATTATCTGGTAAAAGGCATTTATTTTATTCCCCACAATATACCTAAATAATTTTTTATTCAGGTTTCGTGTTGTAAATTGTAGTTTAATACTTTCGAGTGTTTTGTCGTAGTAATTATCTATTTTATTTGATTTTAAACAAAAAAAACATGCGTAACTGGCTACTTTTGGGCTTAGTCCTCTTTTTTATTTTACCTATTAATGCACAAGATGCGGGCTATCAAAAACCGCCTAAGCAGATTCAAGATCTGGTAGAGGCCCCTTTAACTCCAGCAGTTCGATTAAGTCCTGACGGAAAATATTTACTTCTTTTAGCGCAACAAGGATACCCGTCCATTGCCGAACTGGCACAGCCTGAATTGCGTTTGGCCGGACTTCGTATTAATCCTGCAATACATGGTGGTAGTAGAGTTTCAGGTTATAAAGGCATAGAGCTACTGCGCATAAGCAATCAGGAAAAAATTCAAATTTCCGGATTGCCTGCTGAGCTCAATGCGGGCGACTTAAGCTGGTCTCCAGACGGAAAATATGTGGTATTAACGAATACTGTTTCCACTGGCATAGAGCTTTGGGTGGTAAATTTAGCCGATTTTAAAGCGACCAAACTTACAGAACCGATTTTGAACGACGTTGCGGGGGGAACTCCTTTTCAATGGATTGGAAATACTGGTAAGTTAATTTGTAAAATGAGAGTGGCATCGACCCCCTTAGCTCCAACAAATAACCCTGTTCCATCTGGGCCGACTATTCAGGCCAATGAGGGTAAAATAGCACCTTCACGAACGTATCAAGACCTTTTAAAAAACCCAGGAGACGAAGTAACCTTCTCCTATTTCATGACGGTTCAACTTCATACAATAGATGTGTTAACAGGGGAAAAAACCCTTTTTGGTACGCCCGATTTAATTTCTGAATTTACCATTTCACCTGACGGAAATTATGTTTTAATAACCACTTTAAGGAAACCTTTCAGTTATCTGATTCCTTTTTATGGTTTCGGACAAACAGTAGCCTTATATGATAATGGCGGAAAATTCATAAAAACCGTCGCAGAACTATCTCTCGCTGAAGACGTTCCCGTAGGCTTCGATGCCGTTCCAATGGGCCCGAGAGATATCTCCTGGAGACCCGATAAACCAGCCTCACTTTATTGGGTGGAAGCTCAGGATGAGGGTAATCCTAAGAAACCTGCAGCTATCAGAGACCGATTACACCTATGGGACGCACCATTTTCCGGAAATCCGGTACAAGGTCCAGGCTTTACATACCGATTCCGTGGAGTATTGTGGGGAAATGATGCCTTAGTTGTATTCACAGAAAGATGGTGGAAGGACCGTAGGGAAATCACGACCCGTTGGTCTCCAAATAGTGCTTCACAAAAATTGGATACCTTGTTTGACAGGCAATATGAGGACCGCTCCACCGATCCTGGTAATTTTCAACTCACCAAAAATGCCTACGGTAGAAATGTACTTCTCACAGGAGCTAATCAAACTTTGTATTTGTCAGGTTTGGGAAATACCGCAGAAGGATATAAACCATTTTTAGATAGTTATTCCCTACAAACAAGAAAGAAAAGTAGATTATGGGAATCTTCAGCTCCTTGGTTTGAGAACGTAATAGACTTATTGGACCCGGTAAATGGTGTGGTGCTGTTATCTCGTGAGAATGCAGAAACGCCGGCTAATTATTATTTAAAAAGTTGGAAAACAGGTAAATTGACCCAGTTAACTCAGTTTCCCAATCCATTTATTGCCCTTCAAGGTATTCAAAAAGAGCTCGTACGTTATAAGCGCACGGATGGTCTGGAATTAACAGGAACTTTATATTTGCCCAAAGGATACCAAAAAGAAAAAGATGGTCCATTACCAACTTTCATGTGGGCATATCCACGCGAATTTAAAAGTGCTGACGCAGCCAGTCAGGTGACCGGTTCACCTTATCAATTTTCAAGACCCAATTGGGGCTCTCCTATCTATTGGGTAACTCAAGGTTATGCTGTTTTAGATAATTTCAGTATGCCTATACTCGCTGAAAATGACAAAGAACCAAATGATGCATTTGTTAACCAGTTAACGATGAATGCGGAAGCTGCAATTAATAAATTAGTAGATATGGGCGTCACAGATAGAAAAAGAATTGCTGTTGGCGGTCATTCCTACGGAGCTTTCATGACAGCAAATCTTCTGGCACATACCGATTTATTTGCCGCTGGAATAGCAAGAAGCGGTGCATACAACAGGACGCTAACCCCTTTTGGATTTCAAGCGGAAGAGAGAACTTATTGGGAAGCTCCAGAAGTCTATTTCAAAATGTCTCCTTTTAATTATGCAGATAAAATCAAAGAGCCTATTCTATTGATCCATGGAGAGGCAGATAATAATTCAGGAACTTTCCCCATTCAAAGTGAAAGATTTTATGCAGCATTAAAAGGACATGGAGCAACGGCTAAACTTGTTTTCCTACCCCACGAAAGTCATGGATATCAAGCCAAAGAATCTATTTTGCACATGCTTTACGAAACAAGTTCATGGCTCGATAAACAAGTTAAAAACAGACCAGAAAAAATCATAAGACCCTAAAAAGGAATAAATGTCTTGATTAATCAGTTGACGCTGCCAAATAGTCAGCGTCAACTGACTAATTTTCCGAAAATAGTCGTTGGGCTACATTTTGATAGTGGATGTTCATAATAATTTAGTAATCCATCAAAAATTGAATCATGACTTATGATAATTTCACGGCCAAAGCACAAGAGGCGATTCAAAAGGGACAACAAATTGCTTCGGGACTAAGCCATCAACAAGTTGAAACCTTACACCTTTTAAAAGGTATCATGGAAACGGACGAAAGCCTTAGTCAATTCCTTATGGAAAAATCGGGTGTCAATGTGCCTCAACTAAAACGAAAAATAGAAGATACCTTCAAGGATTTCCCAAAAATCACAGGGACAGACCAACAGTATTTAACCAACGATGCCAATAAAGCTTTAAGCAAAGCCAAAGGTATGTTGAACGCTTTTGGTGATTCTTTTATCTCTTTGGAGTTGATGTTGCTAGCTATTGTTCAAGGCGAGGACAAAGGGGCTAGAATTCTGAAAGATCTGGGTATGACAGAGGCAAATCTGAGAGGTGCCATTCAGGAATTACGCAAAGGAAGAAAAGTGTCCGATCAGCATACCGAAGATTCTTATAACGCTTTAGGTAAATATGCTCAAAACCTAAATGAAAGAGCAGAAAATGGAAAGTTAGACCCTATTATCGGTAGAGATGAAGAAATAAGGAGGGTTTTACACATTCTCTCGAGACGAAAGAAAAATAATCCTATCCTAATTGGTGAGGCAGGGGTTGGAAAAACTGCCATCGTTGAAGGTATCGCCTGGCGAATTGTCAAAGGGGATGTTCCAGAAAATTTGAAAACGAAGAAAATTTTCTCCCTCGATATTTCTTCCCTTATCGCTGGCGCTAAATACAAAGGTGAATTTGAGGAAAGACTAAAAGGGGTCATTGACGACGTAACCGAGGCAAATGGTGAAATCATTCTCTTTATTGACGAAATTCATACGCTTATTGGTGCCGGTGGCGGTCAAGGTGCCATGGATGCTGCCAATATCCTAAAACCAGCGCTCGCAAGAGGCGAATTAAGAACTATTGGCGCTACCACTTTAGATGAATACCAAAAATATTTTGAAAAGGACAAAGCCTTAGTAAGACGTTTTCAAACTGTCGTAATTGACGAGCCTTCCGTCGAGGACAGTATTAGTATTCTAAGGGGTTTACAGGAAAGGTACGAGGTTTATCATAAAATCCAGATTATGGATGAAGCCATCGTAGCTGCCGTAGAACTTTCCCACCGATATATTAGTGACAGACAATTACCAGATAAAGCCATCGATTTGATTGATGAAGCGGCGGCAAAACTACGACTTGAGCTGGATTCTCTACCTGAAGAAATCGATGAATGCGACAGAAAAGTTCGCCAACTGGAAATTGAAAGAGAGGTTATCAAAAGAGAAAAAAATGATAAACTCTTAAATAATATCGAGGAACAAATTGCCCAGGCAAGAGAAAAAAGAGATTCTCTGGTTGCCGGTTGGAAAAGTGAAAAGGAAATTATCGATACTATCCAGGCTATAAGAAAGAGGCTGGAGGAAATGGAAAATGAAGCGGATAAGGCAGAAAGAAGCAGTGATTACGAAAGGGTGGCAAAAATTCGATACGGTGAAATGCAGGAACAACAGGTTATGTTGCGCGTCGCCGAAGAAAAATTAAGCAAATTACCCGAGGAAAGTAGATTTACGAATGAAAAAGTTACTGCAAGCGATATCGCCCAGGTAGTCTCAAAATGGACAGGTATTCCCGTCGATAAAATGACCCAAAGTGAAAAGGATAAACTCCTTCGGCTTGAGGATGAAATTGGGGCAAGATTAATTGGACAAGAGGAAGCTGTAGCTGCTGTCGCTGACGCTATCAGAAGAAGTCGCGCTGGCCTTCAGGATGCAGAAAGACCCATTGGTTCCTTTATTTTCCTCGGTCCAACGGGAGTGGGTAAAACGGAACTGGCAAAAACACTGGCAGAAGTGCTTTTCAATGACGAAAAGGCAATGACCAGAATTGATATGAGCGAATATCAGGAAAAACATACCGTTTCCCGACTGGTGGGCGCCCCTCCAGGCTATGTTGGCTATGATGAAGGAGGTCAATTAACCGAAGCCGTAAGAAGAAGACCCTACTCGATCATTTTGCTCGACGAAATAGAAAAGGCGCATCCTGACACCTTTAATATCCTTCTCCAGGTATTAGATGATGGCAGATTAACAGATAATAAAGGTAGAGTGGCCAATTTTAAGAACACTATTATTATCATGACTTCAAATATTGGGTCTGAAAATATTTTAGAGAACTTTGAGGATTTGGCCGAGATGGGCGATAAACACAGGACCGAAGTGCTGGAAACTACCAAGGCGGAAGTACTGAATATGCTAAAAGAAAATATGAGGCCCGAATTCCTGAATAGAATCGATGACCAGATTATGTTCTTACCGCTCGATAAAATCGAAATCTATAAAGTACTCGATTTATTGTTAAAAGGCACTCAAAAAATGCTCGCTAAGCAAGGGCTATTATTGAAAATGAGCGAAAAAGCCAAAGGTTTTTTAACCAATCTGGGCTATGATCCTCAATACGGCGCAAGACCACTAAAGAGAGTACTTCAAAAAGAGGTGATTAATGAACTATCAAGGCAAATTCTAATCGGCTCCTTTTCCTTCGGTGATACCATCTACATAGATGCTAATAACAAAGGACTTCTTTTTAGTAAAGATCCTTTTGAACCGATAACTATGATGGCAGACGACATTGTGGAAGATGAAGATTAATTTTTTGCTTCCTTTAGCTCAATTAGATAATAAACACACGTAGTCAAAAAATCCCTGATAGGTGGTACGGCTTTAATAAATCCAAATTGCTTAATAGGTTTGAATCCGAACTTAAACTTATAAATAGGATTCAATAAATAATGTGTGTTTAATTTAATATCGTAACCGGTTTCTCTGACTATTCTTTCAAAACGAGTAGTGGAGATACCGGTTTCTTTTATTTCGACAAAAGCAGGAACATATTCATTAAAATAATTCAATATCTTCTTGTAGGCTCCCATAGGCAGCAAATGAAAATAGGGTATTTTTGAAAGGAAACTTTTGCATAATTGCTGATGACCTCCAAATGGCATTTGCCAAGGAGGGAATCCAAAAAATATATTGCCGCCAGGTTTAAGGAATTTTTGAAACTCCATTAGAATTTTTTCCTGATTGGGGATATGTTCGATAACATCCTTTAAGACAATCAAATCAAACTTATTCCTAAACTCCGTTTCAAAAGAAGGATCGTAAATATTCTTATTTATTAATTTGACCGTACCCGCTGCAACCTCCTTTTCTAAAAATTCACTTGCCATCTTAAGCCTTCCATCCTCAAGTTCAACCCCCACACCCGTGCAACCTTTATCGAGAAAAGCTTTTAACACGCCACCTTCTGCACAACCAACCTCAAGAACATGAATGTTTTCCCCAATGCGAAAGTATTCCTCAATAAAAGGAATAACAAACTCCTTTGCATTTTTATATTGCATTTCAAAATACCAGGGTTTGTTGGTGTGGAATTCGTACATAAAATAATAGTTTATTGCGCAAATTTAATTAAAAAACCCTTTAACCTTTCATAAATTTCCTCAAAATGCCTTCCTTCATAGCGAAAGAGGAATAGGTAAGTGAGCTAAATTTTCCCTCTGTCAAAATAAATTTTATTAATACCATAGCGGCGACAATCATTTCGGCTCTTGTTTCGGGAATCTCTTTGTATTTAAGCCTTTGAACTAAACTTTTTTTAATAATATCATCTAAAACAGGAAAGACATGATCAACAGACACTGTTGTGGCATGCCTATTTTTGATAGATACATCTGATAAAAAATCTTCCAGCACATCAAAAGTACCTGATGCACCTACTAAATGATTGACATTATGAACCCTCAAAATAGCCATTAAATCTACCAGGGATTCATCTAAAAACTGTGTCAATTTTACTATTTCCTCTTCACTAATGGGATCCTTCTTATGGAAATAATTATATAAAATAGAGATACCTATAGGAAAACTTTTAGACCAATAAATAGTCTCTCCTTGGGAAATAATAAATTCTACACTTCCTCCCCCAATATCCATTATCAGCACCTTTTCCTCAATGAAAGGAATGGCCAGATGCACACCTCCGGCAATAAGCAAAGCTTCCTCATCGCCAGATATAACAGCTACCTCTATGCCCGTTTTTTCATACACTTGCTGAATGAAAAAAGGTGCATTTTCAGCCCTTCTCAAGGTAGCAGTGCCCATAGCCTTAATCTCAGAAACCTGAAAATCCTTACATTTTTCTGCGAAATGAACCATTATTTCGATACCCTTTTGAAAGGGCTTATCTCCAATTTTTTCTATCCCCTCAGAAGCCAGTTTGACAAAAAAAGCTTCTTTATACACTTCTTCAAACTCCTGAGGGGAAGTCACCTTTGCGATTAACAAATGGAAGGTATTACTACCTAAATCTATAATTCCGATAGTATTCATTCACTAAACGAGGCCAATTTTCGTTCCAGAGGGAATAAAAGCCCCTTTTCGCAGAACAATAATCCCATCTTTAATAGAGTACTTATCTGTCTCTTCATCTTTTAGAAGAGGACTTCCTTTTATCACCACATTATTTCCAATACGGGCGTTTTTATCTATTATGGCATTTTCAATGATACATTCTTTACCGATCCCCATGGCGGCTCCCTCCTTTGAATCAACTATTTCAGAAATAGATTCATAGTAATCTGCCCCCATGATAATCGCATTATTTATTTCAGAACCCTCACCAATTCTTGAACGAATACCTATGACTGAACGGTCTATTTTTTTGGCATGAAGAATACATCCTTCGGCAATTAAAGCCCTATTTAAGAAAGTACCATAGACTTTGGTAGGCGCCAACTGTCTCGGCCTGGTATAGACAATACGTTTATTATCAAAAAGATTAAATTCCGGAATGGTATCAGTTAGAGCGATATTTGCCTCAAAAAAGGATCTGATAGTACCTATATCGGTCCAATAACCATCAAAGGCATAAGAAGCAACTTTTAAACCACCATGAATAGCATCGGGAATAATTTCTTTACCAAAATCCACAGCCTTTTCATTGTCCGAAAACAGCTTCATCATCACCTGTTTACTAAACATATAAATGCCCATAGAAGCTAAATAGGATTTTCCCTTCGATTTATTTTCAACAGATACTGAAGAAGTCCAATCAGCCAGTACGTCCTTTTTAGGTTTTTCAATAAAGGAATCAATAAAACCTTTATCATTTACCTTCATAATACCAAAACCAGGCGCATCTGCTTCATTCACGGGGATAGTAGCAATGGTTAGGTCTGCCTTTTGACTTATGTGATACTTTGCTAATTCCTCAAAATCCATTTGGTACAGCTGGTCTCCGGAAAGGATTAGGATATAGTCATAATCATGATTTTTCAAATGATGCATAGATTGTCTGACGGCATCGGCGGTTCCTTGAAACCACTGATCACTATTGGGCGTTTGCTCCGCGGCTAAAATATCAACGAAACCATGAGAGAAGACATCAAAATGATAGGTATTTTTAATATGTTGATTTAATGAAGCAGAATTATATTGTGTGACCACAAACATTCTCTTCACCCCGGAATTCAAACAATTAGAAATAGGAATATCAATTAATCGGTATTTCCCAGCAATTGGGACAGCAGGTTTTGATCTATGGCTTGTCAGAGGTGCTAATCTGCTTCCAGCACCGCCTCCTAATATGAGGCAAATCATCTTTATCATTTATTACATTTTTTAAGTGAGTTCATTATATAATGTTACATATTCCGAAGCTGATTTTTGCCATGAAAAATCTATCCCTAAAATAAATTTCCTGACTTCTTCGAATTTTTTTCGATCATTAAATAGATTAAATGCTTCGTCAACAGCCTTTTTTGCGGCATCAACAGAAAAAGTTTCAAAGAGAATACCGTTTCCATTTTCCTCTTTCCATGGCATAATAGAATCTTTTAATCCTCCAACCGATCTAACTATAGGTATGGTGCCATATCGTAGTGCATACAATTGATTTAAACCGCACGGTTCGACCCTGGAAGGCATTAAAATAAAATCAGATGCTGCGTAAAGTTGATGAGCCAGTGCTTCATCGTACCCGATATGTACATGAAGTTTTCCTGGGAATTTATAACTCATACTTCGCAATGATTCATGGAGGTAGGGTTCTCCAGAACCTAAAATAATAAATCCTATGCCCGTTCCACTTTCTAACACGGTATTTATCAGATTGGGTAAAATATCTGCTCCTTTCTCACGCACTAGCCTACCAATAAAGGTAATCCAGGGTATATTTTGATTAAGTCCCAATTGACTTACCAGTTGTTTTTTCTGATGTAACTTAAAATCCTCTATATCTTTTAATTCATACGCTTCCTTATCGGGCAAATGAGAGGTCAGGTAAGTATCGGTTTTAGGATTCCATACATCATGATCTATACCATTTAAAATACCTCTACATTTTCTTTTCTCATTTCTGAACAGCCATTCTAAACCAGACGAAAATTGTTGTAATTCCAATAAATAACCCGGGGAAACGGTCGTAACAGCCCAGGCATTTTTCACAGCAGATGCTAAGGGATTAATTTGATCAGACCAATCTAATAAACCATTTACATCTGCAGAAAATTCAGGTAATAAGTTTTTTTTCAACCAGGAAAAGGAACCAGCATATTCGGCGTTATGAATGGTAAAAACCGTTGCAATTTTCTTTAAAACCTCAAATATTTTGGTATGTTTTATTAAAAAAGGGACTAAACCTGCGTGGTAATCATGGCAATGAAGAATTTCGGGTTTTACCTCCATATTCTTCACCCAATCTAAAATAGCTATTTGAAAGGAAGTAAACCGTTCTGTATTATCCGTGTACCAACCTTTTTCTGCATCACCGTAAATACCCGGGCGATCAAATAACCCAGGCAAGTTTACCACATAAAGGGAAAAATCAAGCCCTGTTTGTAAAGGTTCCTCAATAGTGTAAGGATGATACTGATCATTCAGGAAATAGGCACCTACATGAAGTAGCTTAAAGCGGTGTTTTTTGGTCCACGGTAACCCATATTTAGGAATTACTACGGCAGATTCCCAACCTGCAGAGGTCAAATATTTTGGTAAGGCACCCGCCACATCTCCTAATCCTCCTGATTTTGCGGCAGGATAACATTCTGCACTAATATGTAATACACGCATAAAATACATTAAAAAGAACTCACTGTTCTTGTTTCTGTGAAATATACGGAAATATTAGGAAAGTAGAAATAAGATAGGGAAGAAATATTTAAAACAATAAATCCGGTCAGGTATATATTATGCCTGACCGAATATCTATTGAAGGAAAAAAGACTACATTAAGCAGCGGGTACTTCTACCACTTTTTTAGCTCTTTTACCAGGTCTTGAATTACCAAAAGAACCCTGGAAAATTTTTCCTTTTTTAGTGCGTTTATCGCCTTTTCCCATTTTAGTTGGTTTTTTTACATTATGAACACAAAAGTACACTTTTTTATGGTAATGTCACCTTCATATCTTCCAATGCTGATACTATTTTTCTATCGTTTGATAATCGTGGTACTTTATTTTGCCCTCCGAGCTTTCCCTGAGCCTTCATGTAAGCTCTAAAACTATCTCTTTTCAATACTCGAATAACTAAAGGTTTTAAAACAGAACCTTGAATAAGATCATCGTAATAAATATTTTGCTTGACCATTTCCCTATCTAAAAACTGGGCAAACCGATCCAGGTCTGCAGGTATTTCATCAAACTCAACCCACCATTCATGATACGGCAACCCTCCTTCTACGGGAGTAACCTGGGGAGCTACGGTAAATTCAACGACTCTAGCGCCCAGTGCCTGACAGGTTAACTGCATGGCTTCATCTACCTCTTTTCCTATGACATGTTCACCGAAAGCTGAAATATAATGCTTCACCCTACCCGTTACAATAATTCTGTATGGATTTATAGAAACAAACTCAACGGTATCGCCAATATTATACCCCCAAAGACCTGCATTGGTGTTTAAAATAAGTAAATAATTGACGCCACATTGTACATCATGTAACCTTAATCGGGTTGGGTTTTCATTTCCCAATTCGTGTACAGGAATAAACTCAAAAAACAATCCCGATGCAACATTTAAAAACATTCCCCGCTCGCCTGGGATATCCTGGAAAGCCAGAAAACCTTCAGACGCCGGATATATTTCAACGCTATCTACCTGACCACCAACAAGTTCTTCTAGTTTTGCTCTATATGGTTCGTAGTTTACCCCTCCATAAACGAACATACTAAAATCAGGAAATATTTCTTTGATGGTACTTTTTCCAGAAACTTCCAATAATCGTTCATAATACATTTGCACCCAGGGTGGAATACCACTGATCAGCGTCATTTTCTGATGAAGGGTTTCCTCCACAATTTTATCTAGCTTTTCTTCCCATGCATCTATACAATTTGTCTCATAAGAAGGCATTTGACTTCTTTTAACCCAGGCAGGAACGAGATGATTGGAAATACCAGACAACCGCCCGGTGGGAACACCATTTATATCATCTAGAGAAGGGCTACCTGATAAAAAAATCAATTTCCCATCTAGCCATTTACCCCTTCCTGTTTGGCCAAAGTAATGAAATAAAGCATTTCTTGCCGAACCAAAATGATTGGGTAAGCTATCAGAGGTAATGGGAATATACTTTACCCCAGAGGTAGTACCCGATGTTTTTGCAAAATATCGGGGTCTTCCAGGCCATAAAACATTAGATTCTCCAGCAACAAGGCGGTCAAAATAGGTCTTTAGGCCTTCATAATCTCGAACGGGAACCCTATGTTTGAAATCTTCATAAGATGTTATATTAGCAAAATCGTGATCAATTCCAAATTGGGTATCACAGCCCTTTCGTATAATTTGAGTGAAAATATTTTCCTGTTCCTTAAGTGCATTCGCTGACCACTGTCCAATTTGTTTAGATACCTGATTTGCCCAAGGGCGAAGAAAGAATGATTTGAAACCCATATTTATTCCATTGAAGGTAGATAAGGGTACGAAAATACTAAATTTATCAGATTTTCAACTTCTTAAATCTTCTACATAAAACGTAGGATAGTCAGACTTTTTATACTGAAAAAAAACATCGGGAATAGATTGATTAACTTTTGGGGTACCAAAGCGAAATAAAAAACGGGAACCGTCTTTTGCAAAGGCTTTAAAAGATATAATTTCCCCCGTTTTTTTATCGAGAATCAATTCAAGCTTGGAATAATCGGCCATTTTATCTATTGGCTTGAACCCTATTTGTTGAAGTGATTTTCCCTTTTCAACAAACTCCTTCAGCACAACGTAACTTAAATCTTTTCTTTTATAAATGCTAAATAATGCTTCCGGCGATAAAACATCATCATTTTGCTGAGGATCAGGCATGTCATTTATTTGGACTTCCTTTTCTTTTAGCAAAATAACCCACAAAGATTTACCGTCACAAAGAACGGTTTGTTGATTCATAACTAATTTATACTTCAATCCTTTACGAGTAAATTGTCCTTTTTGAACTTGCTTAGGTTGTTCCGGAATTTCCAGATCGAGCGTAAAAGGAATATCAAGAGAAGTGTATGATTCATATCGCTTCTTCATTAAGTCAAGCGTTACCTTTGCTTTTGGGTCCTTTTCTGAACGGGAAGAAACCTGCCCATTTAAGGAATTGATATTAAAGCACAGAGACAAAAGAAAAAGAAGGGATGAAAATAAGGTTTTGAAGGTCATTCCGAATGATTATTTTATGACTAACGAAAAATGAATCGTATTAATTACGCTAACGCCCAATTACTCTGTATTTTTTAATAAGGCGGGAAGTTTAATAAACCCATATTCTATGTCTTTATTTTTTTTCGTAATAGTATTTAAAAGCATTTCTGCGGCAATTTTTCCCATGTCAAAAGCAGGTTGAACAATTGCGCTTAGCTTAGGCCTTAACAAATGAGCAAGAGGGGCATTTGTGAATCCTACTATTTTTACTTCTGAGGCGCGAGGTTCCGGAAGCTTTTGCACCGCCTCATAACAATAAAAAGAAAGTCGGTCACTGGAGGCGAAATAAGCATCAGGTTGATATTTTTCTTCTAAATCTCTTAGATTATCCCATGCTTCCTGGGCTAAAAAATTGGAATACCTGATTAAGTTTGGATCAACGGAAATTCCTGCATTCAATAAAGCAGCACTATACCCTGCCATTCTTTCGATGGAGATAGATATTCCACTGGGACCCGCCATGTGAGCAATCCGTCTTTTTCCCTGTTTTATTAACCAGGTGGTTGCATCAAATGCAGCCTGGTAATTGTCACAGACCACCTTATGACAATAGTTATCAGAGGGCACTCTATCGAAATAAACCACAGGCAATTTCGCTCCTGTGCTTTTCATAACCTCTTTCACTTCCTTTTGATTAGTAGAAGGAGACAAAAGTAAACCATCTGCTTTTCGGCGGGCTACATCTCTGATAATATTGATCTCCCTCTCTGTAGAGTCTTGTGTTTGGTAGATAACCACGTGGTAACCCTGGCTATTTGCTACAAATTCAACACCATTGACAATTTCAGCAAAAAAGGAATTAGATATTTCAGGAACAATTATAGCAATGTACCTCGTTTTCATTTCCTTCAAACTCTGGGCTATAAGATTAGGTCTGTAATTTACCTTGGCAGCATAAGATTGGACTATTCTTTTTGTTTCATCTCCTATTTCGTGGCTATCATTCAATGCTCTTGAAACCGTTGAAACAGATAAATTAAGCGCTTTTGAAATATCACTCAGTTTGACCGGTCTTTCTTGATCCATCCCCGAATTTTTATCAAAGGTAAGTGAATTAAAGTATTACCTCACAAATTTCATACTTTGCCTTTTTCTTTCGTTCAAACATAAATTTACGCAATCGTTTGCGTAAATTAATCTCATGAAACAAAATAAGATATTGTATTTAATTACGAAATTAGACATATTATTGATATTCTGACCCGCAAAACACCTTTACATTAAAAATTCTTTGATTTATTTTAATCAATTTAAACCTTGGAAAAACCATCTTTCAGAAGATGGTTTTTCCAGTTTTTAGATATAAAAACTTTTTATCATGCTAAAATACTTTTTTATAACCTTAACCATTTGGTTTGTATTAACGATGCCTCTAGTGGCTCAATCAATAGAAACCCAGGTGGAGATTCTTCGTCAAAACATGTTGAATCCTAATATTACTGCCCTTAATCTCATCCTGTCTCCTGACCTTGTGTATGGACATTCTAATGGTCATCTTGAGGACAAAGCAACATTCATCGATAATTTAACCAATGGGAATTACGATTTTACAGAAATATCGTGTACAGATCAGTCCATTAAATTAAGTAAACACATTGCCGTAGTGCGACATACGCTCAAAGCCAAAACAAACGATAAGGGAATTCCCGCAGAAATAAATTTAAAAATTTTATTGGTTTGGAAGAAAGAGGGAAAAACCTGGCAGCTTTGGGAAAGACAATCTGCTAAAATTGTTCCTCATTAACATCTGATATATGCCTCTTCTATCAATTAAAAATGTAAGACAAGTGTCGGTACATCCTTCCTTGTCTATCCCCCACGATGCTCAGTTTCAGCTGCCTGATAAAGTATTACAATTTGGGACTGGGGTTTTATTGAGGGGACTTCCCGATTACTTTATCGAAAAAGCCAACCAAAAGGGTGTTTTTAATGGTCGTATTGTCGTGGTAAAATCTACTGACACTGGCGATGTCTCCTCGTTTCAGGAGCAGGATAACCTTTACACCCTAAGTATTCGGGGAATCAAAAATGGTCAAAACATTGATGAAGATATCATCTGTAGTGCCATAAGTAAAATATTACACGCAAACACTCAGTGGTCTGATGTACTAAATTATGCTGCTAACCCAAGTATTCAGATTATTATTTCAAATACTACAGAATCGGGATTACAATACGTAGAAGAGAAACTTACCCGTGAACCTTCCATCTCCTTTCCTGGCAAATTAACCCAGTGTCTTTATCACCGGTATGTTAAACTAGGTCATTCACCAGAAAGTAAAATAGTTGTTTTACCCACTGAATTATTAACCGATAATGGAATCATTTTAAAGAAAATAATAGAAAAACTCATTCATTTTAATGAGTATCCTAAATCCTTCGGTGATTGGATAAATGAAAAGGTGATTTTCAGTAATACGCTTGTCGATAGAATTGTTCCGGGGAAATTATCAAATGAGGCTCAGCAAATTCTATTTGAAAAATATGGATACACCGATCCTAATGCCATAATGTGTGAACCTTATGCCCTTTGGGCTATTGAAGGTGGACAAGAAGTACATGATTTATTAACTTTTTCAAGCGCCAATGATGAAATAAAAATTGTTCCTGATATCTCCCAATTCAAAGAATTGAAGCTGCGCATTCTTAATGGTTCACATACTCTTTTATGTGCCAAGGCTATAGCTGAGGGGTTTGAAACGGTTTATCAGGCAATGTGTGATCCGATATTTAGGAATTATTCTGAGGAACTCATTTTTGAAGAAATTCTACCTTCACTGCCAAAAGATATAAAAAAGGAAGATAAATTATCTTTTGCAAAAGATGTTATTGATAGATTCTCTAACCCAAATATAGAGCATAAATGGACATCCATTGCTGTACAGTATCCTATGAAACTTACTATTCGGGTATTGCCTTTGCTAAAATCCTATAAGCAGACCACAGGCGATTCCCCTAGAAAAATGGTAGAATGTATTAAAGAAGTTTTGTACTTTCTTTTAAACAATGAAGACACCCAAATGGATGATATATCAAAAGCTGCTATAAGCAAGATTAATTTGTCATCCTCCTCAACAGAGGAGAAAGTAAAATTATTACAAAAGGAAGAATCGATATGGGGAGAAGATTTTTATGTCCTATAACTTGATGATGAGGCAGTTAACTTAAAAAAGGAGCACCTGTTTTAATATTTCCAGGCACTGGATTTCGGTATTGGTTAGGAACCTTAGCAGCTTTAGCCTCTTTAATTAATCCGTCAATATCCTCTTTTGTTAGGTTATCTTTTCCTTCGGGAAATGCTTTTGCTTTTTCCAGGGCGATAATAGCCTCTTTAAAATTTTCGTCCCCCAAATGAGCCTGACCCAAATTGAACCAAACCTTCCTTTGCCAGCCGAAGTTATTATCTTCCTCTTGAAATACTCTTTTTGATACAGGAACTAACTCTAAAATCGCCATTTTATACTCACCCAGAATCAAGTGACATTCGCCCTTTATGCGCTTAGTTTTCCAAAAAATAGGTTGGTGAGGGATAGAATTTTTCAGTGTAATATCAAAATCTTTGATAGCCGACACATAATCTTTTTCCATAATACGTACAAAAGCCCTGCCGAAGTGAGCTTCTTCGCTATGCGGATTAACTACAATGCTTTTGTTAAAATCATAAAGGGCATCTTTAAAGTTTTTTAGTCTAAAATTTACGTAGCCCCTTCTTTCATAAGCTTTAGCGTGCCTTTCGCATTTTTGAATAGCCTGATCTAACGCCTCTTTTGCAGCCTTGTCTTCTCCCTTCCCAACTAACCTTTTACCCAGTAAATAAGACTGAATGGCAGATTTATCACCATTTGGTTCAATTTCCCTATGCTCAATAATTTTACCATTTTCAAGTTTCCAGGCGCTGAGGCTACCCGCAATAGCATATTCGCAAACGGTTTCAAGAGCAGATACCGTATTTCTCCAGGTTCTATCGGTAATTTCAGGCTCGACATGCCTTGGAATATTCACGCAATTTTGTTCTACATCGAATATATTTTCACTTCTTAGAAATACATCGTATTTAAAATGAATTTCAACACGCTGATTATACTGCGCCAGTGCCATTTCGAAACTGCGTTGGTTATTAAAGATGAACTGACCGGCCAGAATAATACGATAGTTTGACATTTCTTAGTAAAATATAAGAACAGACTTTTTTAACATAATTGAACCGAAAGGTACGCTTTTATTTGCAGCTAACAAATATTTAACAATAGATTTACGATAAACAACCTACGTTTACCTTATCGAATGAAAAGCAACTTCGTCCTAAATACATTAAAAAAAGTTCATAAGATGTTGGATATTAACCAAATTTGTCTAGAAGTCTTTCCACCTTTTTAACTGGTTTATCCTCTGGTTTGGATTTATTTATTATTTTAATAAATTGGGGATCAACGTGCATCCGCATAGAAAAGCCCATTTGTTCTAGCTCAATCACCACATTTTTATCGTTATGATGATCTACTAATTTCCCTTTCAGGCCATAAAGGCTACCGAAGCAAATCTCGATATCGTCACCGATTTCAGGTTTTAGTGCAACAGCTTCGATCTCAATTTTTTGACCAGTAATAGCCTTTAAGATACTAATTTCTCTTTCCGGAATAGCGAGTAATTCTTGGCTGAACTTTACAAATTTCACAACATCCTGTGTAGATGCTACAGAGAAGTATTCCGATTGGACAATTTTAACAAAAACGTAACAACTGATGAGAGGTAATTGAATTATTTTAATTTTCCGGGTATATACTCTTTTGTGAGTACTCAAGGGTAAATAGGCTTCCACCCCCTTTTCCGTCAACTGTTTGAGCACCATTTTTTCCCTCTTAAATCGAGTATAGATAGCGAACCATTTTTTCTCTACATTATCAAGGTGTAAATTATGATACGTTGGCTTTTCCAGCACAACCAAATCATTATTAGATGATACATCAACTTCTTCCATTAGCTATTTTTATATTTCAATTAAATTAACTATACCATTTTCCATAATATACTTCTCCCCTGATTCTGGGCAGACAGCCTGTCCTTCTGCTGAAAAAACCAATTTATGCCCCATTCGGCTCATAAAATACTTTACTTTGGCCGGGTTTCCTATAACCAGCGCAAAGTCAGGGACCTCTTTAGTAACCACAGCTCCTGCACCAATAAATGCATATTGGCCTATTTTATTACCACACACAAGCGTGGTATTCGCACCTATACTTGCCCCTCGTCCTATGATGGTCTGTTTATAGTCAGCTTTCCTGTTTACGGCACTCCGGGGATTAATCACATTGGTAAAAACTGCGGAAGGGCCTAAAAAAACATCATCTTCGCAAATAACGCCCGTATAAAGGGATACATTATTCTGGATTTTAACATTATTCCCAAGGATTACCCCATTGGCTATGAACACATTTTGGCCCAAATTACAATGCTGACCTAAGGTAGCGCCCGACATAACATGGGTAAAGTGCCAGATTTTTGTACCTGCACCAATGACAGCGCCTTCGTCAACAATAGCAGAGGGGTGAATAAAAATATCTTCCATTTATTTAAAAAATTGACTAACTGTATTCGTAATAAAATCTATTTGTTCCTCACTCATTTCTGTATGGATAGGCAAAGATAACACAGACTTACATAATTTATCTGTAACAGGAAGAAATTGAACATTAGCCTCCTTTTTGAATGCCTCCTGTTCGTAAAGTGGCAATGGATAATAGATGATAGAGGGAATACCCTTTTCCTTCAGGAAAGATTGCAGTTCATCTCGTTTCCCGTTATTTACTTTTAGTGTATATTGATGAAAAACATGACTTGAAAAAGCTACTCTGAAGGGAATTTGGATTTGCTCAATGGATTTGAACGCTGCGTCATACGCATCGGCCACCGCTATTCTTTCTGCCGCAAATTGATCTAAATATTTCAATTTCACGTTTAGAATAGCCGCTTGAATGGAATCTAACCTTGAGTTAACCCCCACCATGTCATGATAGTAACGTTTAGTCTGGCCATGGTTGGCAATTTTATGCAGCATCATTCCCAAGTTTTCATCTTGTGTATATAGTGCACCGCCATCGCCGTAAGCTCCCAGGTTTTTTGATGGATAAAAACTGGTTGAACCGATATGCCCTACCGTACCTGATTTAACTTTTACACCGCTTTGCATCAAATAATCTGCGCCGATAGCCTGGGCATTATCCTCAATCATGAATAAGCCCCTTTCATCACATAATTTTCTAATTCCTTCCAGATCAGCACATTGACCATAAAGGTTCACGGGAACTACGGCGCGTGTTTTATCTGTTATGGCTTTTTCAATGATTTCAGGCGTAATATTAAAAGAATCGATATCAACATCGACCATCACTGGTTTTAAGTTCAATAGAGCGATCACTTCCGCGGTGGCAACGTAGGTAAATGCGGGTACAATAACTTCATCGCCAGGTTTAAGCTCCAGAGCCATCATGGCGATTTGAAGAGCATCGGTACCATTTGCACAGGGAATCACCCTCTTTGCCCCCAGATATTTCTCCAGATTACTCTTAAATAAAGTCACCTGAGGTCCATTTATATAAGAAGTTTCAGTTAAAACCTCCATAATTCCCTCATCCACTTGCGATTTAATTCTAAGGTATTGACCCTTAAGATCGACCATTTGTATAGCTTGCATATCCCATTTTAAATTATAAAATATCTAATGCTTTTGATGCAATCGTTTTACCAATAGCCAATGAAGCAGTAGCTGCTGGCGAAGGCGCATTGCACACATTGACTATTTGGCTATCGGCAAATATAAGAAAATCGTCACTCATATTACCAAGATTATCGGTTGCCATCGCTCTGACACCGGCGCCACCACGAACCAAATCCTCTTCGTTGATCTCAGGAATTAAATGACGAAGCGCTTTTACAAAAGCGGCGGAGGAGAAGGATCTGTGTAATTCTCCTAAACCGTGTTGCCAGTGTTTAGTAGCTAAACGACGGAAGCCAGGAAAAAATATAGTTTCTGCCAATTCTTTTGCGTCAACATCCCAGCGGGAATACCCCTCCCTTTTAAAAGCCAGCACTGCATTGGGTCCAGCTTCAATACCACCTCCAATCATTCTGGTAAAATGAACCCCAAGGAAAGGAAAATCAGGATTTGGAACGGGATAAATCAAGTGATTCACCAAATACTGTTTTTCAGGTTTCAGGTCATAATATTCTCCTCTAAAAGGGATAATTTGAAGGGGAGGTAGCGGCATTCCAGTCATTTGAGCCACTTTATCGGAATATAAGCCAGCGCAATTAATTAAAATACGCCCCGAAATTTCTCTGGCATCGGATGATCTGAGTATTATTTCACTTTTAGATCTTATAATTTGGTTTACCTTAAAATTCGTTAGAATTTCTCCGCCAAGAGCCCCTATTTTTTCTGCATATTTCAATGAAACAGTAGTGTAATCGACAATGCCCGCCTGAGGAACCAAAATAGCCTCTTTAACATGAATATGAGGTTCTCTTTCCAGGGCTTCCTCCTTTGAAATACGGCGAATGCCTGTCAGGCCGTTTTGCATTCCATTTTGCCATATTTTTTCCATGCTGGGAATATCCTGTTCTGAGGTGGCAACAATCAATTTACCACAAATATCGAAAGGAATATCCTCTGCGGTACAAAATTCAAGCAATTCCTTGTATCCGGTAATACAATTATTTGCCCTGAGGCTTCCCGGGCGGTAATATATACCCGAATGAATAACGCCACTATTATGCCCCGTCTGATGCTTTGCTAATCCTGCTTCTTTTTCTACCAGCGTCAGAGATAAATCAGGTTTTTCCAATAAAAGTCTATACGCTGTGGCCAGTCCAACAATTCCACCTCCTATAATTAAAACATCTTTTTTCATAGTATAAAAATTAGGTATATTTAAGTAGATTGACTAACACATTTTTGTCATTTTTAAACAGTAAAATCAGCCACTGGCATAGGTTTAGGACATATAACGATTTTTTGCTATGGTATCCTTTTTGCTTAACAGCTATAAAAACAAATACCCGAGTGAAACTTGAACCTACTCCCCAACTACATCGCGACCTTAGATTTTGGCTTATAGTAAGCTGCATGGTTTTTACATTAATTCTTTTAGTGGATCAATTTCCTCCTTAAGAAATTATTTTAAGACTCAGGTCTAAACTTCCTGCGGAATGCGTCAGGGCACCTAAGGAAATAAAATCGACTCCAGTTTCCGCATATTCCCTCAAATTATCCTCATTAATGCCCCCTGAAGCCTCAATTTCCATTTTTTTCCCAATGAGTGCTACAGCTTCTTTAATTTCAGCGGGAGAAAAATTATCCAACATAATCCTCTGACAACCTCCAACGGCTAAAACCTCTTCAATTTCTTGCATATTCCTTACTTCAACGGTAATTTCAAGCTGAAGTTCATGAAAATCAAGATAGTTATGTACTTGTTTTAAGGCCTGGGTTATACTACCTGAAGCATCGATATGATTATCTTTTATCATTATACGGTCAAAAAGCCCGAAGCGATAATTTTCACAACCACCCAGCACCACGGCCCATTTTTCTATTGGACGAAGAAGTGGAGTCGTTTTCCGGGTGTCAATTAAACGGACGGGCAGATCGGCCACTTTATTTGCGAGCCTATGACTTAGGGTAGCAATACCACTCATCCTCTGCATAGTATTCAAAGCCAATCTTTCCCCCTTTAAAATAACCCGTGTATTTGCCTCTAAAACAGCCGCTATTTGCCCTGGAAATACATATTCACCTTCATTTTTTAAAGCTTTCCAGGAAGAAGAAGGGTCAAGGTAATGAAAAATAGCCTCCGCAATAGTGAGGCCGGCAATAACACCTTCCTGTTTCACAATAAGTCTGGCCGATTTTCGGTCGTCAGAAGGAATACAAGCCAGGGCGGTGTGATCTCCGTCTCCAACATCTTCCGCAATACCTCTGCGAATAAAATCGTTTAACCAATTTTCAGTTATTGGGTTATTCATTTATTTCAAATAGTGGTGAACAATAATTTAAAATTAACTTTGTTTACATTTTTTAGAAAACAATACGACAACTAATGGTTCAAAAAAGCGGTTTATTATTTTCGTTAAGCCTATTCCTTATGTATTTTTCAACGTCTTGTTCAGAAGAGAACATTGAAAAAACGCCAGATATCAGTAATATCTCTATTGATTTTAAGGTCAGGCGATTTGAAAAAGAACTTTTCCAAGCGGACACACTAAATTTCAGCAAAGAGTTGGCACAAATTAAAGAAAAGGATACAGAATTTGCTGAAATATATTTCAACCAGATTCTGGGATCCAACGATTTGCAAATCGCGCCCCAGGGAGAAGAAAAATACCTTATAGGTTTTACCCATTTTAAAGAGGTACGAAAATTGTATGATACTATCCAAAACATCTATGCCATTTTCGATCCCATTGAATCTGATTTTAAAACATCTTTTAAATATTTTAAATACTATTTTCCAGAAAAACCAACCCCTAAAGTGACTACTTTTATTTCAGAGTTCTCTTTAGGGAATTTTATTTACGGCGAAAATAATCTGGCGGTTGGACTTGATTTTTATTTAGGTTCAAATTATCCTTATCAACAAAAAAATCCACAAAATCCAAATTTTTCTGCCTATTTGACTAGGTCTTTTAATGCAGATCATTTGGTTTCTAAAACTCTTCAGCCGTTAATAGATGATTTAATTCCGCCACCTGAGACAGATCATTTATTGGCTTTAATGATTCGGGAAGGAAAAAAACTCTACATTCAGGATAAATTACTTCCTTCAACGCACGATTCAATTATAATGGAAGTTTCCTCCCAACAATGGGATTGGTTAGTTGATAATGAAAAAGAGATTTTTTCATTCTTCCTGCAAGAATCCCTTTTTTATGACAGTAATTGGCAAAAAATTCGTAAATATGTGGAGTATAGTCCAAATTCACCTGGAATGCCCATAGAAGCTCCCGGTAGAACGGGCGCCTGGTTAGGTTGGCAAATTGTTAAAGCATTGATGAAAAAAAATCCTTCGTTAACGCTTACTGAAATGATTCAGCGAGTTGATTCTAAACAATTTCTAACAGATTCAGGATACAAACCACCACGAAAATAAAATCTTATTTCAATGAGAACCATTCCATTAATTGATTTATCCCAATTTGAAAAGGGAGATGTAGGGGAGAAAAATGTATTTATTGAAACCTTGGGGAATGCCTTCCATACGGTAGGTTTTGTTGGGGTGATTAATCATGGAATTCCCTCTGATTTGATACAATCATTTTACAGAGAAGCCCATGCCTTTTTTGCTTTATCGGAAAGTGAAAAATTAAAATATAAAATACCCGGAGCCAACGGACAAAGGGGATATACGGCTTTTGGAACAGAGCATGCCAAACAGTCAAAAGTAGCTGATTTAAAAGAGTTTTTTCAAATAGGAAATACAGGTAATGTGTCTGTGTTGGAAACCCCAACCTTTTTATCCTTGGGTGAAAATCTCTATCGGGCCTTCGAGCGCGCTGGATCAAGTTTGCTGCAAGCCATTGCCCTTCACTTAAATTTACCTGTTGATTATTTTGACCAGCGAATAGAAAATGGTACCAGTATTTTGCGAGCCATTCATTATCCGCCAATTACGCAGGAACCTGCGAGTGCCATTCGTGCAGAACAGCACGAAGACATCAATTTGATAACCCTTCTCGTAGGTGCTTCAGCAGGTGGACTTGAACTACTTTCCAAAGAGGGTGAATGGTTACCCATTGTTCCTGAAGCAGACGAAATTGTTATCAATGTGGGTGATATGTTACAAAGATTAACTAATAATTACCTGCGTTCTACTACGCATAGGGTTGTAAATCCTCCAAAAGAGGAATGGCATTTGCCCAGATTATCTATCCCATTTTTCTTGCATCCCAGACCTGAAATGGACTTAAGTTGCCTGGAAAATTGTGTTTCTGATGAAAATCCACTTCACTTTGAACCTATAACCGCTGGAGAATATTTAGATGAACGCCTGAGAGAAATTGGGCTAAAAAAATAATATCATGAAATCAACCATTACCTTTCTTTTACTTTCGTTACCTTATTTGCTTCTAAGTCAGGGCAGAATTGACTGGGCTCCTGATGGAACCGGTCTTAGAGAAATTCAAAAAAATACGATTGTAAAAATCACCCTTCCCAACCGACAGGTAGATACCCTTATTAACGCGGCTCTTTTAATTCCAAAAGGTCAGTCAAAACCATTGCAGGTGCGAAGTTTTGAATATTCAGCCGATAATCAAAAAGTATTAATATACACCAATACCCAGAGAGTTTGGAGACAAGATACTAAAGGTGATTATTGGATTTTGGATATAGCTACCAAAAATTTAAAGCAATTGGGCACTAAATTCCCGGCGTCAACCATGATGTTTGCAAAAATATCTCCCGACAGCAAAAAAGTAGCTTACGTACAAGCACATAATATTTATGTCGAAGATATTACTTCAGGTGCCATTACTCCATTAACCACCGATGGGGACAGCAGGCTTATAAATGGTACTTTTGATTGGGTTTATGAGGAGGAATTTGGATGTAGAGATGGATTTCGCTGGAGTCCAGATGCTAAATCAATTGCATATTGGCAGATAGATGCCCGTCAAATCAGAAATTTTTTGATGATAAACAACACGGATTCAACCTATTCGTTCAACGTCCCCGTAGAATATCCAAAAGTTGGCGAGGCACCTTCCCCTTATAAAATTGGCGTGGTTCCCGTCACTGGTGGAAAAACACTTTGGATGAATATACCCGGCGATCCCCGTCAAACTTATTTACCAAGAATGGAATGGGCAGGAAATAGTAGTGAACTCATTGTGCAACAATTAAACAGAAAGCAAAATAAAAGTAACCTGTTTTATATTCAGTCAGCTAATGGTACAGCTAAATCATTTTATCAGGAAACAGATGAAGCCTGGATCGATATAGATGGGCCAGAAGGTTGGGATTGGCTGGAAGGCGGAAAAAGCTTTTTATGGCAATCCGAAAAAGATGGCTGGAGACATGTTTATTTGGTAAGCAGAGATGGGAAAAAGGAAATTTGCTTAACCTCAGGAAATTATGATGTCATTTCTATTTCAAGAATTGACGAAGACAACAACCAGCTATATTTCATGGCTTCTCCTGATAATGCTACCCAGTCTTACCTTTATAGAACTACCCTAGATGGGAAGGGAACGGCTAGTAGAATTTCTCCTGCAAATCAAATAGGTTCACATAGCTATGATATAAGTCCAAAAGGAAAATTTGCCAGGCATAATTTTTCAAATGCAAAAACCCGTCCAACTACGGAATGGTTAAATTTACCTACCAATACGCCATTGGATCCTGCAAAATCCATTGATTCGCAGTTGGAAAAAGCGGTGACAGATTTAGACATAACCTTTTTGCAAATAACTACGGCTGATGGAGTTAACCTAGACGCCTGGTTTACAAAACCTAAAGGATTCAATCCAAATCTTAAATATCCTGTAGTTTTTACTGTGTATGGTGAGCCTGCAGGAAGCACGGTTAGGGATGCTTATGGAACAGGAAGAAATAGTTTGTATAAAGGTGATATGTCCGCCGATGGATACATTTATGCTTCTCTCGATAATCGCGGCACCCCTTCACCAAAGGGAAGAGCCTGGAGGAAGGCTATTTACAGAAATATTGGCAGGATTAATATTTTAGATATGGCACAGGGAGCACAGGCCCTATTTGCAAAATATTCCTTTATGGACACCTCAAGAGTGGCAGTTCATGGATGGAGCGGTGGCGGATCCTCCACTTTAAATCTACTTTTTCAGTACCCGGCTATTTTTAAAACAGGCATATCTGTGGCTGCCGTTGGTGATCAGCTGAGCTATGATAATATCTACCAGGAGCGCTACATGGGTATTCCGCAGGAAAACAGAGAAGATTTTGTATTGGGTTCACCTATAACTCATGCTAAGAATCTGGTTGGAAATCTTCTATATATACATGGAACGGGTGACGACAATGTACATTATCAAAATGCAGAAAAACTGGTCAATGAATTTATAAAACATAACCGCCAATTCCAGTTTATGCCTTACCCTAATCGCTCACACAGTATCAGAGAGGGAGAAGGTACGACAGAACATTTACGCACTTTATTTACCGAATACCTTAGAAAAAATTGTCCTCCGGGAGGAAAATAATTAATATATCGAACGGTCATAAAATCTCGCTTCTCTGGCACTTATCAGAAAAGGGGGATTTTATGAACTTTTTTAATATTTAATATAAGTATCTAATCTAAATTTTGAAAACAGCACTTTTCTTCTTGTTAATTAGGTATTCATTGTGACAATACCTATTTTACCATTTATTAAAGTCAAGACAAGGAGATAAATTTTTAACAGCATATATTATGTCTCAATCAACAACGGGAAGCAAGGATACTCAACTTGCTCGGACGATTACCCTTTCGATGGCTATCGTTTTGGTTATCAGTTCAATCATAGGTTCAGGAGTTTTCAAAAAAGTAGCTCCTATGACGGCCGAGTTATTGTCGCCCACCTGGGTTCTTGCTGCTTGGGTAGCCGCAGGTTTGGTCACCTTAGCTGGCGCTTTATCCGTTGCTGAAGTATCGGGACAAATTACAGGATCGGGCGGCGCTTATGTATTTTTAAGAGAAATATATGGCAAAACGATTGCTTTTTTCTTTGGCTGGAGCAACTATGCTGTTATTAGAACAGCGTCGGTAGCCTCAATTGCCTATGTTTTCGCAGAATCGGTGAACGCTTTATATCCACTGGCTGGCTTTTCTCCAGAGATTTCCGCGCTATCTATTGGTGGCATCATCTTCCCATTTGCCAATATTGGCGTAAAGTTATTGGCTATTTCCCTGGTTATTGGACTTACCTTTTTAAATTTTCGGGGAGTCAAAGAAGCGGGTATTTTAAGTCAGTGGACTACAGCTACGGTGGTTATCAGTTTGCTGATTATCGTACTCCTTGGACTTAGCTGGCAAGGAGGCAGTTGGTCTAATATTAGTCAACCAGCGGCAGGGTATGAAAGATTGAGTGCAGATGGATTCACCCAATTCGCTGCATTTTTCGCGGCAATGCTAGCTGCATTTTGGGCCTACGAAGGCTGGATAACGGTAAGTTTTATAGGTGGAGAGATACAAAATCCAAAGAAAAATTTACCCCTGGCGCTATTTTTTGGCATGCTGGCTGTTATTGCTATTTATCTGTTGGTCAATCTGGCCTATTTATATGCTATGCCGGCAGACGAACTCGTTCAAATTCATGAAGGTAAAAATAAAATTGCGGCGGTTGCTGTGATTGAAAAAATAATAGGCCCTGCGGGAACTATATTTATAGCTATTCTCATTTGTATTTCTACTTTTGGCTGCACTAATACCACCATTTTACTTGGTGCCAGATTATACTATGCCATGGCTAGAAGAGGAGAATTTTTTGCCTCTGCCGGAAAAGTTCACCCAAAGTACAGAACGCCCGGGAATGCCCTTTGGTATCAAGCATTCTGGTCTTCCGTTCTCATCTTGTCAGGTAGTTTCGACCAATTAACAGATATGTTAATTTTTGCCTCTTTCCTTTTTTATGGACTTTGTACTTACGGTGTATTCATATTAAGAAAGCGAAACGGAGGTGCCCCTTCATCATACAAAGTACCTGGCTATCCGGTTGTACCTATGTTATTCGTTGCCTTTTGCCTGGTTCTCACCATTTTCACGCTGTATAACAAGCCTGGTGAAGCTATAATAGGTTTACTATTAATGCTTACAGGTATTCCATTTTATTTAAAATGGAAAGACCGTCCAGCCATGCCAGAGGCCGATGAGGAAAGTCTATCTGAAAATGAGTCCTAAATCACTTTAATTCTCCATTATTAAGAAGGCTTACTTATCTTTGCGTTGTTTGACGTTTCAAATGACTTAAAAGGAAATATGCTCCAATTAGTTTCTTATAATCTTAATGGTATTCGTTCCGCCATGGATAAAGGATTGATCGCTTGGTTAGGCGAATCGAATATCGACCTGTTTTGTGTTCAAGAGACAAAAGCACAGTTTGATCAGATTGATTTCACCCCTTTTGAGGAACTGGGCTATTTCGTAAGCTGGGCGCAGGCTGAAAAAAAAGGATACAGTGGCGTGGCTACTTTTTCTAAAATTAAACCTGATTTAGTAGTTGTCGGATGCGGTATTGAAAAATACGATCGCGAAGGAAGAATAATCAGGACAGATTTTGGAGACTGGACTTTGTTAAACTGTTACTTCCCTTCTGGAACCACTGGAGATGTCAGGCAGGATTTCAAGATGGAATTTTTATCGGACTTTTCCACCTGGCTGCAATCCCTTTTAATAGAAAGACCGCGTTGTATCGTGGTTGGAGATTTAAATATTGCACATAATCCTATTGACATTCATGATCCTGTAGGAAATAAAAAAAGTTCAGGATTTCTACCCGAGGAACGGGCCTGGATGGATCAATGGGTAGCGTCGGGCTTTGTAGATGCTTTCCGTTCAATTCATCCAAATAAAGTTCAATATAGCTGGTGGAGTTTCCGTGCGAACTCTCGGGGAAATAATAAAGGGTGGAGAATTGACTATCAGATGGTCAGCCCTGAAATGAAAGAAACCATCATAGCAGCTGATCAACTAAATGATATTGTTCATTCAGATCACTGCCCAGTCCAGGTAATGTATCAACTCTAATCATCTTAAACAAATACATAATGCGTAATAATATCACACTTTTAATTGCACTGCTACTCCCCTTTTCAATGATTGCTCAAGGATGGTCAGGTGGCATTCGCGCTGGTTTAAACTATTCAAGAATTGACGGGCCTTCAGAGATTGATGCAAGTGGAAATAATCTGGAGCGAAATACCTTCTCAAGTGGCTTTCACATAGGTGGCATGATTAGCAGAAAATTGAATAGCGCAGTAGGCTTACGTGGAGAAATATTGTACTCACAGCGGGGGACTGATTACCAATATCAAGGGGATTCCTATTTAAGACTCTTCACAGAAGCAGGAGCTGTGGTCAATACAAGAGGAACGAGATACACTACCCTCAGAATAACCAACACCTATTTAGATTTACCTCTATCTGTTTTTTTACGATTGGGTAGAATTGAATTATCCGGCGGTGGGTATGGAAGTTTTATGTTAAGCTCAAGAGGTGTGGGAGAATTGAATTATAACGGAAAAAGTACGGTAGGTCAAACCATTGAACCTATTCTTGTTCCTTTAAAATATGATTATTTTAAAGATCAGTATCAACAAACCGGTGTTCCCAACGCAAAGATTATCACGGTTGACAATAGAAGAGTAGTAGTTCCCTCTTCTTTAGGAGCTTATTATGATACCAGAGACACGGGTGTTCCCCTTTTCAACAGAATAGATGCGGGTCTGCATGCCGGACTAGGTATATTTATGAGCCAGGGTCTTTATTTAGGTGCAAGAATTCAAAAAGGATTCATGGATTTAACCCGGGCCGAACAAGAACTATCATTACAAAGTCTGGATAGTACAGGAAAAATCATCCCCAGAAGTGACGAAGATTTGAACTTATCCTTGCAGCTCTCTATTGGCTTTAGCTTTTAGAATATATTTTTAAATCCAAGATGTATTTTGGGCGTGGCGCTACTTAAGGGCTGAGAATTGTTTGAACCTACCGCAACGCTTATACCAAATAAGCCTGCGGTAGTTTCAATATTAAGGCCTGCGCCCAGTCCAAATGGTTTATCATTTACGGCTATGCCTTCCTTCATTTCTGTAAGGAATGATTGGTTAAAAAAGGTATAGATATAGGAATTTTTACTAATCAGAAGGCGGTAAGCTACTGTTGCCAGCATAAATTGGCGCACTAAAAAAGCCTCTTCATCGAATCCGCGTAAATTTTGGTTTCCACCAAGCCGAAATAATTCGTTACTAAGTAGCTCACCACTACCTCCGAGGTAGCCAACCATTCCGTTGGTCTGAATCGTACTATTTTTTCCTATTGGAATGAAATAACTCCCCTCAGCATGAACTCTGTATCGTGCCTGATTTTTAAACTCATTATACTTTTCTGAAAATCCTAAGGCAACAATTCTGGTATTTTGAATGATTCTGCGATTACCAGCGGTAATTCGAGTTTGTAATAACCACCCTGAACGAGGATTCAATGCGTAATCTGTTCTATTAAAAGAGAAAGAAAATCCAATGCCAGATTGTTTCATATCGAGTTGGTCTGGAAGTTTATTCGATTGCAATAATTTTTTTTCATCAATACCTATCAGGCGGCTGTTATTCGATTCAAGATGAATTTGCCAGTAATCGCCGCCACGGAACTGGAAAAGAAGACCTATTGACTGTTCTACATTAAGAAATGAAGTATCGCGTTTGTATAAATCGGCCCGCCAGTCGAGTCCCAGGGGAGAACCTAATAAAAAAGGGTATCGGAGCGCCATTTGTAGCCGCTGTGTTTCTGGCCTTAATCTTTCAAATTGAATATAAAGCCTTTCCCCACGGCTGAAAGAATTCAGGAATTCGCCCTCAAGAGTACCTGTTAACAAGGTACCCCCGGCATTGGTAGAAGCTCCCGGTAATAATCCTATCAAAAAATCGAATCGACTGGCCGATTTTTTCTTCATATTGAGCATCCAGCTTACCTTTTCGCCTGAAAGGACAGGTTTTGCATCAATCAGTTCCACATAAGGAAGGGCAGCTATTCTTGACGTCATTTTTTCCAGCATTTCTGTAGAAAATGCCGCCCCCTTTTTTAAATCGAGATAGCGAAAAAGAAAAGAGGTCGCCAGGGGTTTATCCCCTTTTAAAAGAATGGAGTCAAATCGTATGAATGCGCCAAAATCTACCTCTATCTGTAAGTCTAATGCCCCATTTTCAGCTTTTAAAATATGGAGCGCCGTGCGGGAAAAAGGATAGCCCTGGGTGTTTAGTAATGCATTTATTTCTCCTAACAGCCCATTCCGACGAACGATTGTTGCCGGTTTTCCTATATTTTTTTTAATTATGGCTTCCCATTTTCCAACCTCAAAAAGGATAGATGAATGAGCTATATCTGGAAGAGGCTTTTGTATTGCACGCCAGTAATAGCGTGGTCCCTGATGAATAAAAAGGTATGTTTTATCCTCAACAAACTTTATGCTGTCAACGGAAAATTCTAAAAAACCTTCATTGTGCATACTATCGGTAAACACCTTTATATAAGCAAGTGGTTGAATATCAATCCCAATAGTTTGGTTTTGAATAAGTACTCCCTCCTTATTTATCTGTTGTAAAACTATCTGAGCAGACGACGAAGAGACGGCCAGACAGAGGAACAAAAAGGGAAAACAAAAGGGAAATCGCATATCGATGTAAAATTATTGCATTATGTAAAGGTAAGGGTTTTTCAATTGTATGCCCATTTGATGTAACACGTCTGTGGTTTTCTACATTAGCTTATTAAAGTTTAATTAACTGAAATATAAAACCAGCATAAATAATATAAAACAAAATGTTTTAATATACTTATTATTAAACATTTTGTTTTATATTTACCTGCTTTTAATAGTTATCCTTCCTATGTATTTAAACTGCCACACTTATTTTAGTCTTCGCTACGGGATCATGTCACCGGAGGAGCTGGTTAGTTATGCTGTAGAAAACGACATTAAAACATTAGTATTGACTGACATCAACAATACGAGTTGTGCTGGAGAATTTATAGATAGTTGTCAAAAAGCGGGAATAAAGGGTTTATTGGGTATTGACTTTCGGAATGATGCGGGAGAATGCTTATATATTGGAATAGCGCGTAATCGGGAGGGATTTAGTGAATTGAATACATTTTTAACTGACTTTTCGATGAAACGCAAGGCATTACCCCTTTTACCTCCTGTTTTTTCAAATTGCTGGATTATTTTCCCCCGCCTGGTAAAGCCCATTGAACAATTCCGGGAAAACGAATTTTTGGGCATTCGCCGGGAGCATATTGCCCGATTATTCAGGCATCCAATCAGAGCCTATTCCCATAAATTAGTAGCGCTTAGTCCTGTTACATTCCGAGATGATGAAGATTATCAGGTTCATTTACATTTACGGGCCATTGATAAAAATAAATTACTGACACATTTACTTCCTAAAGAGGCTGGTTCAAAGGACGATAAAATGCAGGCGGCAGCCTTGGTGGAAGAACCCTATTTAGTATGTCCCGACATAATAAATAATACCTATAAATTATTAGACTCATCATCTATTAGTTTAACGAAAGGGTTAACGGTTAACCGATTACATTTTACGGGTAGTATGGAAGGTGACTATGCCTTGCTTGAAAAACTGGCCCAATCGGGTTGCCAGCGCAGATATGGTGAATTGACCGCTGCACGCGATCGGATGAGACAAGAAATGAAAGTCATTCACACCCATAGATTCTGCGCTTATTTTCTTATCACGTGGGATATTGTCCGCTATGCCCGGTCTGCCGGCTATCATCATGTAGGGCGAGGTAGCGGTGCTAATTCCATTGTTGCCTACTGTTTAGGGATTAGCGACGTTGACCCCCTTGAGTTAAATCTATATTTCGAACGATTTATCAATCCGCACAGAACATCCCCACCCGATTTTGACATTGATTTTTCATGGGATGAACGGGATGATATTACCGATTATATTTTTAAAAGATATGGACAACAATATGTTGCCTTATTAGCCACATATAATACTTTTCAGCGAAAAGCAGCCATTCGGGAGTTGGGAAAAGTATATGGTCTGCCCAAGGGAGAGATCGATAAATTAGTTATAAAACAAGAACAAGGAGCGCCACACCGGCATGAATTGGAACCGACCATTTTGTATTACGCAGAGCGTTTGCTCGACAAACCCAATCATTTGTCGATACATGCAGGTGGTGTTCTTATCAGTGAAGAACCCTTATCCTATCATACGGCTTGTATGCTCATGCCTAAAGGTTTTCCTGTTACACATTTCGATATGCACCATGCGGAATCTCTTGGGTTTCATAAATTTGACGTCCTGAGCCAGCGAGGATTGGGTCATATCAAGGATGCCGTCTCCCTGATACGTCAGAGACACAAACAAGATGTTGATATCCATGATATTAAGTTGCTGAAAAATGATCCTCAAAGCATTGCCTTATTGCGGTCAGCAAAATGCCTGGGTTGCTTTTATATAGAATCTCCGGCCATGCGTGGCTTACTACGAAAATTACATTGTGATAATTATATCCATTTGGTTGCTGCCAGTTCTATTATCCGTCCTGGTGTTTCCAGCTCAGGCATGATGAAAGCGTATATACAAAGGACACACGACCCCTGCGGTTTTACTTATCCCCATGCGGTTTTTGAGGAACAGCTAAGTGAAACGTATGGTATCATGGTATATCAGGAAGACGTGATGAAAATTCTGCATCATTTTGCCGGACTGGATTTAGGGGAAAGCGATGTGGTGAGGCGCATTATGACAGGAAAAAAATTAAAAGACGACACTTTAGAACGTTTGAAGGAAAAATATTTCAAGCAGTGTGAACAACGGGGCTATCCTGAATCATTAGCGATTGAGGTGTGGCGGCAGATTGAAAGCTTTGCGGGCTATTCCTTTTGCAAAGCCCATTCAGCCAGTTTTGCAGTAGAAAGTTTTCAGAGTTTATATCTTAAAGCCCATTTTCCATTGGAGTTCATAACAGCGGTCATCAATAATTTTGGTGGATTTTATCCTACGGAATTTTATGTTCACGAAGCAAAAATATTGGGTGCTCATGTCCAGGCTCCTTGTGTTAATAATAGCCAGTATATGAGTGCTTTAGTAAATGAGAATGATTTATATCTTGGATTTATCCACTTAAAGGAACTGGAATCTCAAACAGCTCAAAAAATTGTCACGCAAAGAGAAAATCACGGAGCCTTCCGCGATTTCGCAGATTTCGTTGAACGGGTACCCTTAGGACCTACCCAACTTGACCTATTAATCAGAATTGGTGCCTTTCGTTTTTGCGGTAAGAGCAAATATGAATTATTTTGGGAGAAAAATGCCCTGGTAACTGCCGTAGGTGATCAACATAATCACTCTCTGTTTTCTGAAACAGATCATCAATCAATGCGCGTCCAAAACATAGAAAATGAAAGTTTTTCATTTGCCTCCATGCTTTCCGTTGTAAAGGAAAACGCGCTAAATCAGTCTTTCGACGAATTAGAATTATTAGGGTTTCCATTATGCAACCCCTTCGATTTAATTCAGGACACCAGCCCTTTGAACGATACTATTCTTGCCAGGCAAATGGTTAGTTTTAAAAACAGACTTATCAAAATGGCGGGCTATTTCGTGTGTTCAAAATCCTTAACAACCATAAAAAAAGAAAGAATGGCCTTTGGAACGTGGATAGACCAGGAGGGGAATTATTTTGATACTACTCATTTTCCAGAACAACTGCTAAGACACCCATTTCGTGGAAAAGGCGTATATATGATAGAAGGAAAAGCGACAGAAGAATTTGGTTTTTTCAGCCTGGAGGTTTCTAAAATGAACCGACTCGCCTTTTTGGCCGATGAAAGATTTGCCGATTAAAAAAGTCTTTAAAAATCTGCAAACTAAAAGCCAAATAAATGAGAGAGCTCAAACACCGCGTAAGTCATTATAAAACCCCAACCTAATGCCATGACGGACATCCACAAGAAAATTTTATACTTTTTTTCCCCAAATGCATTAGCGATTAAAGCTCCACCAATAGGAGAAAGAATGACAGGCGTAAGGAACGAGACTCCCAAAATACCATATTTGCTCCATACCCTAACTTTTCTTCTGTTTGCCACTGTAAACAGTTTACGTTTTTTACCAAAGCGAGGAAAAACCTTAGTTTTAAAGAAATGGAAGAACAGGGTAATCAACGCGACACTTATCATCATTCCGAAGGCAGTAGCTAAGGCAGTATCTATCTTGGTTAAACCCAGGGCGAGCCCTTCGAAAGGACCGAAAATAAACTTCACCATACTAGAAACAATAACGGTAAGATATTTCAGAAAAGGATTCAAATCCACGGCTTTTATTTAATAACCAATAATAGTATTTATTCCTAAATTGTTTTGAAAACTGTTAACTTTAACAAAGTTATCGCTAAGCAATATAGTTATTTTGAGCCATATTGCTTTATAAAAAACCTAAAATATTTCCATTACCTTTTCATGTATTCATTCGGGTTAGATTTCGCTGTTTCACTTATAGTTACCAGCCACATTCACTTCCCGTTCCAATTCAACACCAAATTTTTCGCGAACAGATTGTTGTAATTTCTTCGAAAAAGTAAGGATATCCTTTCCCGTTGCCCCACCTGTATTTATAAGAATAAGCGCCTGCTTTTCATAACAACCTACCCTTCCTTCGGAATACCCTCGTCCGTTTGCTTTTTCCAATAACCAACCAGCGGGGATTTTATATCCATCAGGTAATTTGTAAAACGGCATCTCCGGATATTCTATCTTTAAATATTCATATTGTATGTCTGTAATCGTTGGATTCTTAAAGAAACTCCCTGCATTGGGCACTACATCTGGATTAGGGATTTTCGAATTCCTGATATTCATAACTACTTTGGCGACCTCAAGTATAGTTGGATTTAGGACACCCATTTTCTCAAGTTCTGAGGTAATTGCACCATATTCCGTATTTAAAATGGCATTTTTACTCAACTTAAACTGAACACTGGTGATAACCGTCTTATTTTTCCAACCTCGTTTAAAAATACTATCTCTATAACCAAACTGGCAATCATCCAATCCAAGTTGGTACCATTTATTTTCCTCAAAATGCCAACAACGCAGGGAGTGAAAAACATCCTTTAATTCAATACCGTACGCTCCTATATTTTGAACCGGTGCAGCACCTACGGTTCCTGGGATCAGTGCTAAATTTTCAATTCCTGCCCATCCATTTTCAATAGCATGTAAAACCAAATGATGCCAATCCATACCGGCTCCAACTTCTATAAAAATATCATCTGTCGATTCATCTATTATTTTTAATCCATCTATTTCATTTTTCAAAACCACACCGTTCAAATCACCTAAAAGCAATAGATTACTGCCCTTCCCTAACACTAAAATATCTTTATAATGATTGGAAATACGCTCAAAATCACTCCTTTGGACTATTGACGTCAATTCCTCCTCATTTTTAAATGAAAAAAAATGAGATGCAAATCCGGGTGTTTTAAATGTAGTAAGATGCTGAAGTGAAAAATGTTGACTGTATTCCATTTGATTAGGTTCTTATCTTTGAACCCAATATAAACGGATAATTATTAGAACTGTCAATTATCCATTAAAAAAATTAATTTTGTTAAAAAAATAAAGATGAAGGCATTTGAGGTAATTGGCGGAAAGAAACTGATAGGTGAAATTACACCTCAAGGTGCTAAAAATGAAGCATTACAAGTTATTTGCGCTGTTTTATTAACAGAAGAACCCGTTAGAATAAGTAATATTCCCAGTATTCTGGACGTAAAATTATTAATTGAAATTTTAAAAGAATTAGGTGTAACGGTACAAAAAGAGTCGGAGGATACTTTTTTGTTTAACGCAAAAAATATTCTTATTGATAAAATCGAAGACCCTGAATTCCACAAAATAGCCAATAAATTGCGTGGTTCCGTCATGATTGCCGGACCTTTACTTGCCCGGTTCAACCGGTCATTTATACCTAAACCTGGCGGTGATAAAATTGGACGTAGGCGTATGGACACCCATATCATTGGATTTGAGCATCTGAACGTTCATTCTGAACATGATAAATTACACGGTTATTTCAAACTCACCTCCAATGGGCTGAAAGGAGCGGACATTCTTCTTGACGAGCCTTCCGTTACGGGAACCGCCAATATTGTATTAGCTGCCGTTATGGCGAAAGGCCATACAACAATATATAATGCTGCCTGCGAACCTTATCTGCAGCAATTATGTACCATGTTAAACAAGATGGGCGCTAAAATTTCTGGTATAAAATCTAATTTATTACATATAGAAGGCGTCTCTCAACTCGGTGGAACAGAACATCGCATTCTGCCGGACATGATCGAAGTTGGTTCTTTTATTGGATTAGCTGCTATGACCAATAGTCCTTTGACTATTAAAAATGTAGGTCTTCAACATCTGGGTATCATTCCAGACAAATTTAAGCAGTTGGGTATAGCCATGTCCTTTAAAGGAGATGATATACAAATTCATGAACAAGACCAATATGTTGTCCAGGATGCGCTCGATGGTTCCATGCTTACTCTTTATGATCATCCCTGGCCTGGACTTACCCCCGATTTGCTGAGTGTTCTTCTCGTTGTGGCAACCCAAGCAAAAGGGAGCTTATTGATTCACCAGAAAATGTTTGAAAGTAGATTATTTTTCGTCGATAAGTTAATTGACATGGGCGCCAGAATCATCCTTTGTGATCCGCATAGGGCTACTGTCATCGGCCTGGAAAGGGAGCAGGCGCTCCGTGGAATCACTATGAGTAGTCCCGATATTCGCGCGGGTATGGCTCTACTTATTGCTGCTTTAAGTGCTGAAGGAACCAGCATCATTAATAATATAGAGCAAATAGATAGGGGTTATCAATTTTTAGATGTCCGCCTAAATGCATTGGGAGCGGGTATCCGTCGTATTGAATCGTAAGTAATATTAGTTTCGAAGTTTTTAAAATCCTGATATCCAGACTAATGAATTTTCAAAAAGTCAATATTATTCATAATATTGACTTTTTGAAGCTAAATGCATTTTCCTATTCAGTCAAAAATGAATTAGTAGAAACTTTATAAAAACCTCACCAAATTCACTTTTTTATTTTTGACTGAATTTTGTGCTCAATGCAAGTATATTCAGATCAAAAGGATAGAAAATGATGTAAACACTTGAAAAATAGATAAAAATCATTTTGCCATCAATAAATATTCTGACGAAATGGCTTGAAAAATTTTCTTCGAAACTTTAATAAATAAGAAACATATATTTATATCATCATGGTATTTTAAATCATAGGGGGCAACTTCTTATGCCCATATACACAGTGTCTGCAACCGTTTTTACAGCAATGCCCTCTTAATAGATGATAAAATTCCGTAAACACCCATTTGCCCGATACCAGATAATAGTGAACCCCTTCCTTCAGGTCTGATGGTTTTAATGGAAATAGGACATGTTGTTCATAAGGAATTACGACCATTTGATGGTCTATTAAATAGGTTAGGGTATTTTCACTCAGATAGATGCCATCCGTAGCATATTTTTCTTTTAGTGGATAGAATTCTGATTGATTTTCCGACAAATCATCCTTCATTTTCATTATCATTTCAATATTTGTGCAACATTAAAGGCAGTAAGCGTCAAATTTTTTTCTGTACTTAACATGGCGTCATTTAAAGAACCAGGGCCTTGAGAAATACTAAACGCCGCTTTTAAACCTAAGGACGTCAATTCTTCCGAATTTAGATCTAAAGCACCACAAATAGCGATGACAGGTTTATCATATTTTTTGGCCATCTGACAAACTCCTTTTATTAATTTACCCTGTAAGGTTTGCTTATCTAACGCCCCCTCGCCAGTGATTACAAGATCAGTTTCAGGTATAAATTTTTCAATATTAGAATATTTGAGGATTAAATCTATGCCTGATTTTAATGAAGCGCCTAAAAAAAAACTGGTTCCGTAGCCCAGACCACCTGCTGCACCAGCACCAGGTAAATTTTGCTTCACCGTATTATTTAATTGAGAGCAGATACCATAAAAATGTTTCAAGCCATTATCCAAATATTTGACAGCTGAAATATCAGCACCCTTTTGAGGAGCAAAAATAAATGCGGCTCCATTTGACCCAAAAAGAGGATTATCCACATCGCAAAGAACCTCAAAGGTAACCTTACTTCCTACAAATTTGGCTGGAGGTAATATCTGGAAAACCTTAATCAGTTCATTTCCAATGGGTTCACAATCTTTACCAAGATCGTCTAAAAATCTCCACCCCAACGCTTTAGCCATACCCATTCCGGCATCATTGGTTGACGAACCGCCCAAACCGATAATAATTTCAGTAGCCCCCAATTTACAGGCATGGTTTATCAATTCACCTACACCATAAGAAGAAGTATTCAATGGATTCCTTTCCGACGGACTTAAATCTTGTAATCCGATAGCTTGTGCAATCTCAATGACAGCTAATTTTTTCGTTTCCGAAAACAAAAAATATGCCTCCTTTTTCCGTCTTAAGGCATCGTCTACCTCTAAAGAAACCAGATCCATATCTAGGTATAGTTTAAGAATATCAATTAGTCCTTCCCCACCATCTGCGAGAGGGAAGCAAGAAACCTCATCGTACGGACTTGATTTTATCCAACCATTTTTAATCGACTCGCAAACGGCAAAGGAATCGGCAGCGTCTTTAAAACTATCTGTGGCAATAAGCACTTTCATTTTCCAATATTTATAAAATAAAATATCCTGTTCGTAAAACAAACGAACAGGATATCAGCAAAAAATAAAAATAATTATTTATTGGGGGTCTTCAAAACTTTGATAAAAAAATACAAAGTGAAACCAGTAACAATAGTTACTGAACCCAACCACATAATTAAAGCTGAAGTATTCATAATTTATTTTTTATGCGTTAACATTATTATGGACATTTTCATTGAGTTTACGTTTGCGATAAGCGACATAAACCAAAGAGGCTATACCCACCCAAAGGGCTAGTAAAAGAAGGCGTGAAATATTTTGGAAGAAGATAGTATTCTTAATCTTTTCTGCCTCGGCACCTGTAGCTGTCAATAAGTCATTATTCAATTTCACTTGCGTGATTTGATCCCATATACCTGGTAAACTTGACACGAATACCCATCCTAATAGCAGAGGAGTCACCACTAAAATTATATACTTAAAAATAATAGGCACTTTAATATCGGCGCCAGATATAATTTCAGCCCAACCTCTTTTAATACCAAAAATCCAGGCAAATAAGATGGTTTCAAACAAAGCAAAAACTACTAAGGAAACAGTTCCTGCCCAATAATCATATTCATCAAAAACACCATATTGAAAGAAAACAACGGTTGGTAAACCCAAAACAAATACGATAACACCAAATGCTAAAGCCGATGAACCACGCTTCCAGTTGAATTCATTTTGTAAGAAACCCATAACGGGCGTTCCCATAGCCAGTGAAGAAGTTATGCCCGCAAAAAACAAGAGTCCGAACCAGGCAACACCTGCGATAATCGCCAGGATAGGTCCCCATTGTTGAAAGAGGTAAGGAAGGGTTCTAAAGCCTAATCCTAATCCACCTACTTCATTTACCAAAGCCTTCATACCGTCGATACCAAAATAACCCACTGTAATGGGAATTAAAACGGCTCCACCCAAAACAACTTCTACAAATTCATTCATCCAGCCAGCACTCATAGCATTAAGAGCAACATCATCCTTTTCTCTCAGATAAGAAGCATAACATTGAATACTACCCATACCCACAGATAAAGTAAAAAATATCTGACCTGCAGCCGCTAACCAAACTTTTGGAGACCAGATAGTGTCAAAATTAGGCGTCCATAAAAAATTCAATCCTTCTGTACCATTAAACTCAGCACCATTCGTTCCTGCTTGTAAGCTAATACCACGAACAGCGAGGAAAATGCCAAAAACGATAAGTAACGGCATACCTACCATAGCTACTTTTTCTACTCCTCCACTTAATCCTTTTGACAAGATATAGGTGTTTAAAACCAGACAAATAAGCCAGAAAAAATAAGGTTGAGGACCGTTTAAGCCTGTATATTCAACAAATACATTAGCAACGCCCGTTCTATCTAACCCGGTAAAAGTTCCACTGATAGAATTCCAAACATAACCCAACGCCCAACTTTCCAAATAACAATAATAGGCGGCCACCGCAATATTTGTAAATATCCCAAAGACACCGATATATTTCCATAACGATTGCTTGGGAGCAAGACTATCTAAAATAAAAGGCGTTGAATGATGTCCAAATTTCCCACCAAATCTACCCATAGACCATTCTATAAATAATAGAGGGATACCCATTAATAAGAAACAAACAAGATAGGGAATGATAAAAGAACCTCCGCCATTTTGAATGGCTTGAACTGGAAATCTAAGAAAATTTCCCAATCCAACGGCATTTCCAGCCATTGCCAATACCAATCCGACTCTTGTACCCCAGCCTTCTTTCGTTGCTGTACTGCTCATATTATGATGATTTTAAAAGAATAAAAAATAGTTTTCCGACGAAAACTTTTTAATTACTTCGTGAAAATAACAAAACTAAAGGTAAATGTTAATCTTTATTTGTTTCATTCTTAAATAAATTACTTGCCAATATCATATTCAACCTTACTATTTACATGTATATTCGACAAATAATTAAGTTTTATATGCAAATTTATTCGTTTCCAGCCCTACTTCCTCCCGAACCATTTGGCTTAGATATAGACTCATTTTGTGATGCCGCAAGAACGCAACTTTCAAAAGCCTTTCTACCTTTTAAAAAGCCCCAAGCTCAAAATAAGGGTCTTATCATTTTAGAAGTTATTACCGATAATTTAACATCTGTTGGCATCATTTGCCTTACTAATATAAAGGATTATCAAGAAAACAAATTACAAGTTCACGAAGATATCATTGGTCCGAAGCTAAAAAAACAGAAGGAATATCTTGTTAAACAAGGCACATTTATAAAGCCGATTCTAGCCGCCATTGAAGATCATGTTGACCTTACCACCTGGCTTCAAATAGAAAGACAAAAACCAGTATTCAAAACCTTTCATTCCTTGAAAAGGCAACAAAAATTTAATCTTTGGCTTGTAGATGATGTTGACGCCATTTTAGAGGTAAAAGAAATTTTCCGCACTAAAATTACCCATGCGATCATTGCAGATGGCCATCACCGTAGTGCTGCTTGTAAGTCATTGTTCGAAGAAGGAAATACGCAATTCAACTATTTATTTACTGCGTATTTTCCCATTAGTCAATTAAAAATCCTTACTTTTCATAGAATCTATTCCCTCCATAAGCAAATCGATGTTAATCTGGTTTTATCCAATTTATCATTACAATTCGAACTTAAAAAATTAATTAATCCCCTACTCCCTACAGGGAAGCATGAAGTATTGATCGGATTGAAAGAAGAATGGTACCTGGGAATTTTCAAAAATATACCTCACGGGAAACCGGACGTCATTTATGCCGATGAATTATTACCATCTATAATAGATGTTAAAAATATTGTCAATATTCAATATCCGGAAGATGCCGTTTCTATTCAATCGTTCGTAAATGAAAGAAAAGACAACCATCCTATTCTGGCGCTAAGTTTTTTCCCTATTCCCAAGAACGATTGGGTAAAAACAGTAAAAGATCAGCTGTTTTTTCCACCAAAATCAACTAGATTTATACCCATATTGAGAAGCGGATTAACTATGTTTGATTTCAAAAACACCCCACCGCTACCAATAGATTAACTGACGTTATAATTTATTATACTATGATTCGCCAAATAAGTGCCGACTATATTTACCCCGTTTCCTCCAAACCAATTAAAAATGGTATCCTGACTTTTGACGACCAAAGTGGGGAAATAATCTCCCTGGAGGGCCCGAAATCTGAAACATATTCGTCTGTCGAACATTATTCCGGTATATTAGTGCCAGGTTTTATCAATGCTCATTGTCATTTAGAGCTATCCCACCTTAAAGGACAAATTCCAACTGGAACCGGCCTTCTTCCATTTTTAAAAGCCGTTGTTACCCTGAGAGAATTTCCTCAGGAAGTCATACAACATGCCATTGAGGCACAAGACCAAGCTATGTGGGAGGCAGGTATCATGGCTGTTGGAGATATTTCAAATAAGATAGATACAGCAGATTGTAAGCGGAAAAGTCCAATTCGTTATGCCACGTTTATCGAATTTTTCGATTTTATGCAATCTCATCTGACCTCAAAATTTGTTTCCCAATATCTTGAGGTTTACCAAAACTTCCATCCCAAAAAAGAAGATAAATTAAGTGCTGTTCCTCACGCGCCTTACACCGTTACGGCAGATTTATTCAATGAAATAAATAAGATAAACTCCCCTCTTGACATTGTTAGCATTCATAACCAAGAGACCGTTCATGAGGATGAATTATTTTTGACGGGAACAGGAGGATTCCCTTCTTTCTTCAAAGATTTTGGGTTTGATTTCTCAACTTTTTCCCCTACCGGCAAACCATCTATTTATTATGCCATGGAAAATATGAATCCACATAATAAAACCCTGTTTATCCACAACACAAAAACGTTAGCCTCGGAAATTCAAGCAGCAGAAAATTGGTCTGAGAACAAAATCTTTTGGGTAAGCTGTCCAAATGCCAATTTATTTATAGAAAATAAATTACCCGACTACAGTTTATTTTTAGCGCAGAATGCCAAAGTCTGCCTGGGAACAGATAGTTTATCCTCAAACTGGCAACTTTCTATTCTTGAAGAAATCAAAACGCTTTCCAAATACTGCTCTTACCTTGATTTTGATACCCTCATTTCATGGGCAACGCTCAATGGAGCAGAAGCCTTAGGCATGTCTGATACCCTGGGATCTTTTGAACCCGGAAAAACACCTGGTATTTTACTCCTTGAAAATTTATCAGAAGACAAAAAAATCAAAGCTGAAACGATGGTTTCAAGAATCTGTTAAGGAATTTATTTTTTAATTACGACCTTTCCGGAAAAAATCTCATTTCCTGAAATGGCTCTAAACAAATAAACGCCATCAGTTAAATCGCCTATAAAAAGTTCATTTCCTGCATCAAGGGTTACATTCCCCATTTTTTGACCTTGTAAATTAAACCATTCCACTTTACTTGCATTGGGAAGATTTTCAAAGTATAAATAGGTGGAAGCCGGATTTGGATAAACCTTCAAGTCTGTGGTTTTTGAATTCACAGCAAAAAGTGAGGTCGATACCGATAATGATTTGAAAAATAAAACGCTGTTTAGCAAAGCAGGCTCAACACACTGTCCATGACTGAAGGAAGAATTCAGATCTTTTATAAAAATATTCTGGGCGCCTCGTGCTCTCATCACAGAATCGGCGAGAATTGCATTAGTATAACCAACTTGTTCATCGGCCTTACAATATAAGATTCGCGTGGGTGCCTTTGGAACCCAATCGTAGGTATCGTTGTCTTTTAGTGCCAATCGAACCGGGTGATTTGGATTATTTTTAATGTTATTGACAACGCTATCTTGAAAAATGAATGATGGAATAGCTTTTCCGTGCTCCTTTTTCAATGCTGTTGTAAGTAAGGCATTCATTTGCCCCAGTCCAATCTCTTCCTTTTGTCTGCGCAAGACAATATCCAGATAAGCAGGCTTTATCACCTGATTTAAATCAGTATAGAGTTTATAAATAGGATTATACCCCAGAAGCGTGTGAGGCACATAACCAGAATTTCCATATTCCTGATTACTCAATAAAATGTCGAGCATAGAAGTTGAAATACTATAAGGTCCAGAAAGGTGAGATGCCCCGGCTACTTTAAAACCTGGCATTGGATTTTTTTCCAAATCACGGTGCAAAGCCATACTTGCGTGCCCACCTTGAGAATAACCTGTAATAAATAATTTTTCATTCAATGTAATGCCAGCATTGGCAGCAAAAGTAACAGCAGCTTGCAACATATCCGTTGCGGCCCATGACTGTGATGCTGCGTGAACATAAGGATGGTATCCTCTGGAAGTTCCCAATCCCAAATAATCAGGTAAAATCGTAAAATAACCCAATCCGGCAAAAACAGCCCCTGCTTCCCAACCTCCTTTTACATTAGAAGGCACATCATTTCTATCATCTACCGTTCCATGCTGATAAATAACTGGAAAAAAAGATTTCTTACCATTCGACGGTAAAATAATCAAACCCGAAGCAGTATCCGGCTTTCCAAATACATCAACGGTGGTGTAGGTAATTTTATATAGTTCAATGCCATTTTCCAACAAGGCACCATTTGCCCCAAAAAGAAAAGACAGAAAATCTCTTGAAATAATTCCAGCTGGCGTAGTACTGATTAATTTTTGCCCAACTAGAGGATAAATGGAAAAAATACTCAATAAGGAAATAATTAATCGCAGATATATGTTCTTCATTATTTAAAATTTTAATTAAATCCAAATTTACAGGCAATCATTGGAATATTCTAAAGTATTTTAGGACAATTCACAAAATTGTTCCTCCTTACTCCAATCGAGCATAGGAAATTCATCTTTATATTGCTTTAGTTGGATTTTATACTTTTGTTTATAATTTATCCACAGTTCATTCTCACCATCGAAAGGCCTATGGTTCATAGACTTACCGAATTTTTCCCAAATTTTCACTCTTTCTTTTGTCCTTTCTGAAAAAAATACCGATTTAAATCCTTCGAAAATATATTCGATGGCAAGCTCCGAAGGATGAATCATGTCTTGCGCATAAAAGCGGTAATCTCTTAAATCATCCATCATAATTTCGTATGCGGGGAAATAATAAATTTCCGGCATTTTATTTACCAAAGCAGAAACAGCCACCTTCAAAACGGATTTAGATAGCTGATTTTCAATCATTCCCATTTTTAAATGTCTCACAGGACTTATGCTCATAATGACATGTAAATGAGGAAAAAGACGTTTCAGGGTAATTAAAGAGTCCTGAAGGGTGTTAATAATCTCCTCAGTAGTCAAAAGATATCTATAAAAAAAATGGCCGGGAAGTTTATGACAATTTCCCACTATTTCGTTTTTTTCTGTTGTTTTCCAAACGTGTGCAGTGCCATAAGTCAGCATCAAAATATCCGAAGTTTTCAAATTATTTATCAGATGCTGCTTGGACTGACGTATTTTTTCCAGAAGCAGTGCCTTATCTTTATGTTTAAACGATCCATGATACTTTACAGCATGCCAATAGCCATTATAAAAAATTAATTCTTCCTCTTTGCTTTCAAGGTTCGCCACATCAAAAACGGCGTGAATTGATATTGGATCAAACAGTGTTCCAAATGGATTTATGGAAACGGGGAATTTGGCTGCAGCCATTCTTTCTCCAATATTTTGAGAAAAACAAGAACCTAAGGCTAAGATAGATTGAGGATGGTCTATATTGAAGGTAGCTTTTGGAAAATCAATGGGGGTACGAAACATATCATTCATACTGTTTAAACGTTTGGAAAAAATAAAATAACTCCCGTAAAAATACTATTTTCAACTTGTCAAAAGTCTAAAATCATGTATGATCAATAAACAAACCTATGTCCAACCGTCGAGTATAGAAGATTGGGTATCAGAGATAAAAAATGGCAATATAACTTTACTCAGCAAAGGTATTACCCTGTTAGAAAGCAAGTTGAAGCAAGACAAAGAAAAAGCGGATCAGATTCTTTCTTATTGTTCCCCTTATGGGAGCCTTTCTTCGCTAAGAATCAGTATAACTGGCGCACCGGGTGTAGGTAAAAGTACATTTATTGAGTGTATAGGTAAAAAATGGACAGAAGAAGGTCTGAAAGTAGCTGTTTTGGCCATTGACCCTAGCAGTAAAAACAGCAGGGGAAGTATTTTAGGAGATAAAACAAGGATGGAAAATCTATCTAAAAATCCACTGGCATTTATCAGACCTTCTCCTACAGGCAATGTACTGGGTGGGGTTAACAAACATACAAGAGAAACAATTTTATTATGTGAACTAGCTGGCTTTGAACGTATTATTGTAGAAACGGTGGGTGTTGGACAATCGGAAACAACCGTCAGTGAAATGGTTGATTTTTTTATACTCTTATTATTACCCGGAGCGGGTGATGAATTACAAGGTATCAAACGAGGGATTGTAGAGATGGCGGATATGTTGGTTATAAATAAGGCAGATGGCAACAATTTATTAAAAGTTACCGAAGCGATAACGGCCTACACCCTCGCTTTACATTTATTTCCGCTTCGAAAAGATCAATGGAAACCACCGGTTTTACAATGTTCCTCCTTAGAAGAAACCGGATTTGAAGAAATTATGCAACAATTAATTTTATTTAGTTCAACTAATTATCGCAAAAATGAGTTATTGGATAAAAGAAAACGTCAAATTGGCTATTGGTTTGACCAACTAATTGAAGACAAATTACGAGAAGACTTTTTTTCTTTAGAAATGACAAAAGAAAAATATTTACATTTGAAGAATAGAGTTCTTTCGGGCGAAATGGTTCCCGGAAAAGCTTTATTTCAACTTTTTAATTTAAAATAGTTTAATCATGAAAAACTTAACCTGGTCCGTTGGACTTATTGTTGCGGGATTAATTCTCCTTTTTGGTGGTTGCAACACCTATAATTCATTAGTTAACCTGGACGAAGATGTTGAAAATGAGTGGGGAAAAGTACAATCAGCTTACCAGAGAAGAGCCGATTTAATTCCTAATCTTGTCAATACAGTAAAAGGAGTAGCCAATTTTGAGCAAACTACGCTAACACAAGTGGTTGAAGCCAGGGCGAAAGCGACGAGCACAACGATTGACCCATCCAATATTACACCTGAAAGCCTTAAAGAATTTCAACAGGCACAACAGGGACTTTCCTCATCTATTGGGAGGTTATTGATGGTCAGTGAAAACTATCCAGAATTGAAAGCGAGCAATAACTTTTTAGAACTACAGGCCCAATTAGAAGGAACTGAAAACCGAATAAAGGTATCAAGAGACAACTTCAATGATGTAGTTACCACTTACAACAAAAAAGTTAGAAGATTCCCTGCTTCCCTATTTGCAGGAATTATGGGCTTTTCTAAGCGCGCGCAGTTTGAAGCTGCAGACAATGCACAAGATGCACCTACGGTCACTTTTTAGTTTTAATAAGTTATGGCAGATTTTAAATTAAGTAAAGAAGAAGAAAAGAAGATTATCGAAGCCATTCGATCTGCCGAAGGACGAACCTCAGGTGAAATACGCGTTCACATTCAGAAAACCTTAACCCTTCCCGTTTATGAGGAAGCGGCTAAGGTTTTCCTGAAGTTAGGTATGAATAAGACAGAACTTAGAAATGGCGTGCTCCTGTTTATAGTACCTACTAAAAAACAGTTTGCTATTTTAGGTGATTCAGGAATAAATAGGTTGGTGCCTGAAAATTTTTGGGCAGATTGTAAAGATTCAATCCATGACCATTTTTCTAAAGGTCAATTTAGTGAAGGTATTTGCGACACCCTCACTAAAATAGGTGAAAAGTTAGCTCACTTTTTTCCTGTTTCAAAGGACGATATTAATGAACTCAGCGACGAAATTACTTACAGCGAGTAGAGCGTAGGTTTCCATAACTTGAATTAAACTGCCATGTTCCAAATTTCTTTTAAACGCTTTTTTTTGTTGCATTTATTCATCATTATTGGTGTTTATTATGGAAATGCAAAGGAAATTCCTACTAAAAGTACCTTGCAGGTCTATGATTATGCAGGTATTCTTAAACCTAATGAACTTGAAATTTTACAAAGAGCATTAAAGGACTGGCAAGATTCTACTTCCATTGAAATGGCTGTAGTTATAGATAAGTCACTGGAAGATGAAGATATTTTTGAATATTCTTTGAAAATAGCTCAGTCTTGGGGAATTGGTGATAAATCGACTAATAATGGTATTTTACTTTATATTTCCGCAGAGGACAAAAAAATATTCATGCATATTGGTCCCGGTTTACAAGGGGTTATTCCAGATGCTTTGGGTAAACGAATCATTGAAAATATAATAAAACCTGCTTTTAGGGAACAAAAATATGGGGAGGGCATTGCCTCTGCTATCCTAACGCTACAAGAACTTGCGGCAGGAACTTATCAGGGTGGTAAAAATGAAGGGGTTGATGGTGCTTTTGGATTGTTTTTTCTCCTGTTTATTCTAATTTTTGTTATCGCTGTTTTTTTTCTTTACCGTTCTGCCAGTCGATCTCATACCTATTCCAGGTCAGGTGATTACCATTCACCCGGTGGCATGTGGATTTTTCCTGGCGGTGGATTTGGCTCAGGTTCTGGAGGTGGCTATGATAACGATTCCGGGGGCTTCGATTTCGGTGGTGGCGACTTTGACGGCGGTGGTGCCGGAGGAGATTGGTAGTACCATTTCTTAAAAAAAATTTAATTCGCAAAGATAATTACATCGCCAACTTAAACTTTATCGGTTATGAACAACAGACAACTAAAAGGAGTATTCCTTTTTTTGCTCCTTTCTTTTTCAAATTTTGCTTTGGCCCAAAATACAAATACAGGCAACTGGATAAATTATTTTGGAAACAAAAAAATAAGTGAAAAATGGAATTGGTGGCACGAAGTTCAATTTAGAAACTACAATGCCGTCGGAGATCTAGAGCAATTATTAATTCGCACGGGGCTTGGTTATAATATATCTAAAACAGATAATTTGCATTTAGGGTATGCCTATGTTTTATCAGAACCCTATATATCAGGCACCACCGATAAAAATACCATTGTTGAACACCGAATCTATCAGCAATTAGTTAATCGAAATACCTTTGGAAGAGGCACATTCATGACCAGATTGAGGTTTGAGGAACGATTTATTTCCACTGGTTTTAAAACCAGATTTCGAGCTATGAACTGGATAAACTATCCAATAAATAGTAAATCTATAACAGACAAAACGGTTTATCTTTCCGCATATCATGAAATTTTCCTGAACGGTAAAGGACCAACCTTTGACAGACTAAGGCTTTACGGCGCGTTGGGTTATTTTATAAATAAAAAAATTAAAGTTGAACTAGGTTATTTATCACAAATACAAACAAATAAATCAAGAGGTCAATGGCAAATAGCTGCATTCACAAATTATTAGCAACTAAAATCAAATCAATAATCCTCCATTAATAAATATTTATCTCATTTACTACTGTTTTTACTTCTATCAAAATTATATTCTGTATAACTCCTAATGTTTATCTATTAATACTACTAATCTAATAGAATAATTCATCAATATATGGTTTTTATAAAACTATTTTAACTTAATTTAACTTAAAAATACAATACAATGATAATATAGCATCATAAATAGTCAAAATGATAGTAGCTAAACGCGAAATATGCGCCTAATTTTGTATTGTAATTATCGTAAAATTATAATCCAAAACAATTAGACACATGAAAACACTTCTTTTATTCATTTCAATGGTGCTGATTACGCCGCGTTTACAAGCATCCTTTGATGTTTCACCTATCAGTGGCACAAAGAAAATTGCTATTACCCTTAGCGAACTTAAAAGTCATGCAAAAATTGAATTATTGGATCAACAGGGAATTATATTAACCTCGACAAAAGTTAAATCAATAAACTATCAAAGTATTTTTGATTTAACGGTATTGCCTCAGGGGAAATATTTTCTTTCCATTCAATTAGGAACTAAAGAATGGGTTCAACCCATTAAGCTTGAAGGAGATAAGGTAAACATTGATAAAAATGCAATGAGAGAATATTTTAGCCCTGTTTTCCATTCAAGTGGAAACAAATTGGACTTAATATTATTAAATCAATTTTTGAGCCCAGTTGAAATTCATATTTTAAATGAAAATGGTCAGGCTGTTTTTAATGAAAAATTAGGCAGTGTCTTAAGGGTTGAAAAAAGATTTGATTTAAGCACACTCGAAGCTGGCACATACACAATGGTAGTAAATGCCCATGACAGAAATTATTATCACACCATTAGACAATAATTTTCCTGGTTGATAGTTTATAAAAAGTATCATAAAAAAGAGTACTTTTGCAACAAAATTATTGAACCCATGAAAATTAGCATTTATTTTTTTACTGCAATACTTTCTTTGGTTATTATCTCTTGCGTTCCTGACAATAAATCAGAAGAAAAAGTAGATAATTCTAAGCCAAAAACGATGGTTTATACGCCAGAAGGCTTTATGATTGAAAAAGTACCTGATCCTATTCCTAAAGTACCCGATTTACCAGTTAATAAGGCTGCTTTAGGAGATTTTGTTGGTAGTTTTTATACATCAGACTATCCTAACAGAGAGTGGAAAAAATTAGTTATAAAAGATTTGGGCAATGGTAAGGTAAATGTTCACGTGGGTGGGCGTGAATCGAACGGTGTTCCGGTTTGTAACTTCAAATATGACGGAGTTTATAAAGACGGGCATATCATTGTTCCCATTCAACCTCAGGGAATGGACGGTATCAGGATTACCATACAGAAAACAGACAAGGGTGAAATGTATTTGAATGCAAAAGGTCCTGAAGAAGACGCATACAGGGCAATGGAGTTATTCTGTAGGGTTTATACTAGTATATCTGGTTATTACAGAACTGTTCCAGGAAAAAGTTAAGCTTTTAAAATATTGATTTTCAAGGAGGATTGTCACATAAAAGTGGCAATCCTCTTTTTGTTTTATGCTCTTTGGTCTCCCATATTATTTGTATATGACCCAATACAGTAGGTTGGAAAAGACGTATAATTGTCCTATTCAATTTCGATGCTTGCCCCTATTTTTATGAAAGGTTAAAGGTCGTAGAAAATAAGACTTAGTCATTTATTTCTTATTTTAAACTGCGGTTAAGGGTGTATTTGTTATAATGCAGGGGGAGAGCGTATAATCTCTCCCCTTGATTTTTGTAAGTTCTGAATATCCAACGATTTAACTGTTAAAAATTTATTCATTTAAATTAGATTCAAAAATAAACCTTTATTTATGGAAGAACTTATTGCACTCGTTAAATTATTCAAAACTATGCCTGGTAACGCCAAGGCAAGATTATTAAGAAATGGGCAGGACAAATTAAAAGTCATGTACGATTTTATGGAAAACATAAATAGTGGAAAGTTTACCTCTGATGAAGACGCAAGCAAACATTATTTTAATACCACATCAAAGAATACCAAATATTATTCGTTAAAAAAAAGATTGCGAGACAAACTCTTAGCATGGATTTTGAATGCAGAAAATCCCTATTTAAAATATGAAGAATTAGAATATGCTATCATATCCTTGCACAGATTAAGCGCTCAGGCCGGTATATTAAATAGTATCGGAGTTTATGGTTCAGCGAATAAAATAAATATTAACATTTTAAAAATAGCTGCGAAATTTGATCTGACTGAATTTGGAGAAAACGCGGCTCGTAATGTCAGAGATTTTTATGCCCTTAGAGAACTTAATTTATCAAAATTTAATTATTACAATACCTTGCTTAAAAAATTAAATACTGAAAATACAGTAGAACACCTTGCCGATGAATTATATGCAAGCTTTATGGTTGCCTTTCACTCAAACAAAAAAAATCGAAGTATCTTGGGGAATATAGTTACCAAATACATTTTACAGTTTGAGAAATTATTGCTAATCAACGACTCTGAAAAAATCAAACAATTTATAAGTAAAATCAACATATTAGCATTAATCTCCGAAAAAGATTTTCAATCTGCCCTTTATAAAGTTTCAGAAAACCTGGTTAATTTAGAAAAAACATCCTATCAACAAAATGTCCTCAAAAATGAATTAATTCAGCAACAAATGGTTTGTTATCTTAATCTTAAACAGTTTGATGAAGGAAAAAAAGTAGCCGAGGATTTAGTATTTATGCACACTACACCCAGTGAAATAACTTTAGAAAATGAGGAAATAAATTTTTTACTCTCTCTCCACGGCCAGCACTACAATGAAGCCGCCGACATTTGGTTAAATGTTTCAAACAAGGGTTTACTTAAAAACGTTCATGGTATTATTCGTGAAAAATGGGAGACTTACAAGATCTATTTGTATTTTCTTCATTCTACAGGAGAGATTTCAATAGATTTTTCAAAGACCATATTTAAAGGTTTCAGACAGGCAAAATTTTTTAACACTGTGCCCATTCTAAATAAAGATAAAGCGGGTATGAATGTTTCCATTTTGGCCATTGAGTATATTCTATATCTTACTCAGGGTAAATTTGATAAAATAACCGACAAATATGAGGCCATGTTTAAATATTCATACCGTTATCTACGTGATGAGGAAAGTCTGAGAAGCTATAATTTTATTCGATTATTGTTACTCATTCCCAATTGTGCTTATAATTGGAAAACTATTTCAGAGCGGGGTGAGCAAATGCTAAGAAAAATATCCTCTCATCCAAATATTGAATCTTCCATAAAATCAGGGGCAGAAATAATACCTTATGATGTACTTTGGAAGCTTATAAGTAAACATACGCCCCATCGCAATTTTAAATTCTGACAGAACCTGTATTTCGATAAAACGCGTCGAACAGATTCTCGAATTATAACTTAAACGACCCTTTTCGTAGGGTGAAATTCTGGATGCTACCCTATGAAAGTCCTCTTTTATTGCTGTTCTATTTGTATATTTGCGTTTCGAACCAATAACTATGTCAAAGATAAAACGTCATTTAATTACTTCCGCTTTACCTTACGCCAATGGGCCACTGCATTTAGGTCATTTAGCTGGTGCCTATTTACCCGCTGACATTTATGTTAGGTATCTACGACTTCTTGGAAAAGACGTTTTATGGGTTTGTGGTTCCGACGAGCATGGTGCTGCCATTACCATCAGAGCAAAAAAAGACGGTGTGTCTCCCAAGGTAATTATTGATAAATATCATGCGCTCAATAAAAATACTTTTGATGCACTAGGTATTTCTTTTGATTTTTATCATAGAACGAGTGAGGAAATTCATCATAAAACATCTCAAGATTTTTTTACAAAACTCTACGAAAAGGGTGATGAATTTATTGAAAAGGTAGTTGAGCAATATTACGATGTTGCATTTAATCAATTTCTCGCCGATAGATACATTACCGGAACTTGCCCAAAATGTGGGCATACCGAGGCTTACGGTGATCAATGTGAGTCCTGTGGCTCTACACTTTCACCTACTGAATTAATAGCTCCAAAGTCCGTTTTGAGCGGTGAAGCTCCCATTCTTAGAGAAACCAAACATTGGTATTTCAGGCTTGATAAACATGCCGACTGGCTTAAAGAATGGATAGAAACTGGGATTCTGGATGGAAAACAACACCATGACCCCAATTCTTGGCGAAAACATGTGACCGGTCAGTGTTTATCCTGGTTAAATTCAGGCCTTCAACCTCGTTCAATTACACGAGACTTAGATTGGGGTATTAGTGTGCCTCTGAAGGACGCAGAAGGCAAAGTCTTATATGTATGGTTTGACGCTCCTATTGGTTATATATCAGCGACAAAACAATGGGCGCTGGAAAACGGGAAAGACTGGGAATCCTACTGGAAAGGGGGAGAAGAAGTAGAACTCATTCACTTCATTGGAAAAGATAATATCGTTTTCCATTGTATTGTTTTTCCAGCTATGCTAAAAGCACACGGCGATTTTGTACTCCCCAGAAATGTCCCAGCTAATCAATTCCTGAATTTTGAAGGACAAAAGTTTTCAAAATCCAGAGGGTGGGGATTAGAGCAACATGAATATTTACAAGAGTTTGCCGATTTTCCAAACAAGGAAGATGCTTTGAGATATGCCCTGCTAAGAACCCTTCCGGAAAATAAAGATAGTGATTTCAAATGGGACGAATTCGTTGATTTTCATGATAAAGATCTGGCAGATAACCTCGGTAATTTCTTAAACAGAGTCATGGTTCTTTCCCATTCCTATTTCAATGGGGTAGTTCCTCCTGCCCCTTCCAATTGGTCAGAACCCTTACAGCGGGTTTTTGACATTGTTGAACAGTGGAAAACGGAGATGGAAAAATTTTCCTTCAAGGCAGCATCTCAATCCTTTATGGATGTATCGTCCTGGGGAAACACTTATCTTCAGGAAAATGCGCCCTGGTCTTTATATAAAGCAAATCCAACAGACCCACGGATTGCTGAAATCATGTTTACAGGACTGCAAGTATCCGCTATCTTAGCCATTATGGCCGAACCATTTATCCCATTTACCTCAAAACGGATAAACGCCATGTTAGGCTTAAACGCGCTACCTGCCGAGTCCTTAAGGTTATTTTTAAATGAATCTGTCAAACAACCCTTTATAAGCTCAGGAAGCTTGCTGGGTACGCCCGAAGTATTATTCCCAAAAATAATAGACAGAAAAGACACCTCAAGATTGTCTATCATAGAAAAGCAAAAAGCAAAGTTACAGGCCATTATGGAAGAAGAAAAGGATACCTCTTTCCCTCCTTTAAAACCAAATATAACTTTTGACGATTTTGCCAAACTAGACTTAAGATCAGGAATTATTCTTGAGGCCGCCGTGGTTCCCAAAGCGGACAAATTACTAGTGTTAAAGGTAGATTTAGGTTTTGAAATAAGAACCATCGTTAGTGGTATTGCCTTACACTTTTCTCCCGAAAGTTTAACTGGTAAAAAGGTGGTTGTGGTTGCCAATTTAGAACCAAGAAAACTAAGAGGCATCGAATCTCAAGGTATGTTATTACTCGCCGAAAGAGGAACGGGAGAACTGGTTTTCGTTGGTGCTGACCAACCAATGGAGGGAGGTTGGGTAGTAAAATAATAAATCCTTTATTGATGTATACTCAATAAAGGATTTAATTATATCACCTTTTTATAAACGAGAGGAGGAATACCTCACTTATCTCATTGGAGGACGGCGTCTTTTACCTTTGCCTGCCCCAGCAACTCTCATGGTTTGACCGATAGCTCCCATTCTGGAAGCAGCTTTCATTTGTCCCTGGTTAGCCAAGGACTTTTCGAACTGTTTAATTTGTTCCTTTAATGTACTTTCTGTAACTCTCAGTTGCTTTATCGTTCTCATGTGAATTTCTGCTACTTTCCACTTTCCTTTGGATGCTGAAATATTAGCCAGTTGTAATTCAATCATAGCCTTCTCGTTATCAGAGGGTAACTCTATGGCTTGTGCTTTTTTCAAATAAAGTTCTCCTTCATCAATATTTTTCTTGGCTATTAAAACAGAGCCTTTTAATAGGTAAAAATAAGCTCTATTCGTTGTGTACAGCCAATCTGGCTTTAATACCAGATTAAGTCTTTTGTCTGTAGCATCATAATCGCCCATTTGCATTAAATTGGACGCGGATTGCACGGTTCCTAAAAACACATATCCAGCAATTAAAATAGGAAGCGCCAGATAAAATGGAAAAGCATACCAAAATCCCAGATAAACATTCAGCAGTATGGCCACTGGAATGAAAAGCGCAATTAAAGCAAATCGTAGATAAATATTGATCGACAACATAATTTTCAGTTTAGCGCGAATATAAGATTAATGAGGCAAGAATTAGTCAAATAGGACTAAAAAGACGTTTAATTAATTAAAAACTACGTGTTAAGCCCGCCACGATGTTATCGTAAAATGAGTGAATGTAATCTTCTAAATCTATCTTTACTTCCATTTCAAGCCCCTTTTGTTTTTTTATCAATTCTATAAAAGTAGGCTTCAAAGTTATAAATTTTTGAATCTCACTTTGGTATAGTGAATCACTCTTGTCTGCTTCGAGAAGTAATCTATCCCTGACTTTTTTCTGATTGTAATCTTTATTAGGCACAGCATAAGAAACATTTACGAATCCTGAAAAATCAAAATCATAAGGAACTATATACATTTTCCCGTTTTTCTTCGACTTGTATATGTCCATATTTTTAGAAATAGTCGTTGACCAATCTACATTGCCAATCAGATACTGAAAAAGTCCATGTGTCCTAAAATTACTATCGTCAAAATTTGATCGGGGAAGATTAAAAGTATCTTTCATTTCACTTAAATCATGTCTTTTCTCGAAAGATGATTTATCTTCTAATAAAATAGCCATTCCTACTACTTTATTTTCACTTTTGGTGTCTTGATAGGTTATTTTCAGCAGTTTGGACCTATAACTCAATGGCGAAACCTGTTGATATAACTGATAAGCAAGGAACTCCTTAACAATATTTACATCCCCTTCTTCACCTTCTAAACAGTGAGTTACTAATTTATATTCATCTGCTTTCGATAAACCATTATCGCTTAATTCTGATTTATTGAAATTCAACTTAAGCGGAGGAAAGCCGCACATGCGACGTCTGTATTTACCTCGTAAATTAATATTTACTGAAAAACCTAGGTTTTTTCCTGCGGCAGATTTAAAAGCAAAGGTGCCGCCTATTTTATCCTCATTGTACCTGTTGTTGATTAAAGAATCAAGATTTAAAGAGATGGTAACAGATACGTAATTCTTTCCCTCCAGGAGATCAAAAAGATCTGGCTTAGCAAAAGAATTGCTTCCTGCCAGACTAATGGCAGAAAGCAATCCAAAAAATATACAATAAATAAAACTATTTTTCATTAAAAGCTATTATCGCCTCCATCATCTTTTAGATCCCGGTTATTAACTCTTTTAGTCCTTTCTTTAGGCGCCTTAAAATCAAGCTTACCAAAACGATAACTAAAATTGATACCATAAGATCTTTGAGCGAAGGCATTCTCACTACGTTGATAGAAATTCGTACCCTCTAATTCATTAATGAAACGTAAATCACGGCTAAACGGTTGAACGGCTACTATACCAATAGAACCTTTTTTCTTCCATATATCTTTTTGAATGGCGAAGCTTATCCGTTGATAAGATGCTCTTGTTCCTTGTAAGCTGGCACGTGGAGAGCTATAAAAGCCATTTACTTCAAATTTAAAATTTGCAGGTAAAGTAACCGTAGAACTTAAGTTACCATTCCATACGATAGCTTCATTAGTAAGCACTCTACCGTCAATATTTCCTGAAACATTATATAGTGATACATTGACACCACCTCGAAGGGATAATTTATCCTTTATGTTTGCTGAACTGAACAAATTCACCCCATAATTTCTATTTATTCCTATATTTCTGAAGGAATTTATACTTACGCCTTCTTTCGATATCGTTAAGAAAGATTCAATAACGTCATTTGTCTGCCTGTAAAAAATACCAGAATTAATTACTATTCCCTTAACAAAAGTGCTATAATTTATTTCATACTGATCTGTATTTTCAGGTTCAACCTCTGGATTTCCAACGGTTACATCTCTGGGGTCTTCAATCTCTACATAAGGATTTATGTATCTTAAGCTTGGACGCTGAATTCTTTTTGCATAAGAAAACTTAATATTTGAAAGGCTATTTAACTTTCTGTTTAAAGTTACACTGGGTAAAAAATTATCGTAAGTATTAGTGAAAGATACCTCACTTTTATCGTAATCTCCATTCAAAAAAGTGGACTCGTATCTTGAACCTGCTATCAATCCCCATTTATCTCCTAACTTTAAATTTACAGAGGCATAGCCCGCCATTACATTTTGTACATAAAAGAAAATATCCGATCTGGTAATATCCGTTACGAAATTTTTCAAGTCGTTACTATAATTTTTGTAAGCAAAATCACTATCTATATCTCTTAAAATCAGTTTAGTACCTGTTTCTAAAGTTATTTTTTTATTAATCGGCAAAACGTAATCTATTTGGAAAGTATTCTCCAGATTAATGCCGGCATTATCATTTTTTGTATTTAAACTTAGACCTGGATCATTTCCGCTTTGAACAATCTCATTTGTCTGATCTGACACATCTCCAGAAACCTGAAAGGCGAAGATTAATTCATGCCCAGCCGTTTTAAATGTTTTTCTATAGTCTGTTGACCAGTCAAACCCTCCCCTAATAGAAGCATTAGAACTATTTCTGGTATAAACCTGGTTTATTCCAAAATTAGGATCTGTGTAAGTTGCCTCAGTAATATTTTCACCGGAGCGACCAAAGCCTCTCAACGAAACCGACGAATTTATGCTATTGTATGCATTTAAATCATAAAATGCAGATAGGGTAACTCTGGGACCATAAAAAGAACTGGAACCTGTTGATGTCTGTGATAAAATTTTTGGTAACACACTGCTTCTGTCCTCTCTATAAAAAGAAGAGAACGAAGGTCTCGGCCAATTAAACCAACCACCGCCATTCAGATTTAAACCAAATCTGCCTTTAGCATAATTCATACTTAATGAACCATTATTTGATCTTGTACCAACTGAAGAGTTTACGGAACCTGTAAAGCCATCCACTGACTTACGTTTTGTTATTATATTAACTATACCGGCTGTTCCCTCTCCGTCGTACCTGGCAGATGGAGAAGTTATAACCTCTACACTTTTAATTTGATCCGCTGGAATCGATTTCAAGGCATCTCCTGGATTACCAGAAAAAATACCTGAAGGCTTTCCGTTTATTAATATCTGAATATTACTTGAACCCCTCAACGATAAATTTCCTTCTGCGTCAACGGCCAGTAATGGTACTCGTTGTAGTACATCAGATGCGTTACCGCCCGCTGTAGTTAAATCTTTTTCAGCATTATAAACCAGCTTATCTATTTTATTTTCGATGGCACCAGCTTCACCAGTTACCTCTACGGCTGAAAGATCTATACTTTCAGAAGCAAGAAATATACTTCCCAAATCTGCGTCTGGTTTTTGAGGAGTAAGTTCAATATCTGATGTTGATTTTGTTTTATACCCAATGAAAGACAGAGATAAACGATATTTACCAGCTTTAAGATTTAAAAACTTAAAAACTCCTTTTTCATCTGTTGTAGTCCCATCTTTTTGTGCCCCTGTTTTGGCGTCTAATAGAACAACTGTGGCAAATTCGACTGCTGAACGAGCTGTTGAATCTATTACAACACCCATAATTTTACCTGTAACACCCGCACTTTGAGAAAAACCCCCTGAAGGAACAACGCCGGGAGGTTGAGCAAATAACTTTACAAAAGAAATAATGGTAAGAAAGGTAAACAAAAATCTAAGATTCATAAGTGTTTGTAATTTTAAGTATGATTTAATTTCAACCTTCTTTAATATCTTATTACTGAAAATTGTTTATCTTAAGTCAGATTAATAGCTAAAAAGTACACAATAATATGCCGAACAACTTAAAACAAAGTTGAACGACAGAAAATAATTGAGGGTAAAAGTTATCTCTTTTGTTTGAAAATTACGGTAGCTAGAGGCGGAAGATTTATTTCAATGAACTGGGTTTGATTATTCCAAACGCCATCTATCGTATGTTTTGGTTGATTTTCATGATGTCCTGAACCAGAGAACAAATGACTATCGCCATTCAGGCATTCAATCCAAGTACCACTTAAAGGCACGCCCAATTTAAAATTTGACCTTGAAACGGGGGTCAAATTATGAATTACGACTAAGCAGTCATCCTGTTCGGAACCCTTTCTAATATAGGATAATATGCTTTGTCCGGCATTGGTATGGTCAATCCATTCAAAACCTTCGGGTTCAAACTGTTTTTCATAGAGGGCTTTTTCGCCTTTATACACACGATTTAGTGCTTTAACCCATTCCTGAACACCTTTATGGAAATGGTACTGAAGTAACCACCAATCCAGTCCACGCTCAATATTCCATTCAGACGTTTGACCAAATTCTCCACCCATAAACAAAAGTTTTGTTCCAGGGTGAGTGAACATGTAACCAAAAAGCAATCTTAAGTTAGCGAAACGTTGCCATTCATCTCCAGGCATTCTATTTATGAGTGACCCTTTTCCATGAACCACTTCATCATGGGACAGAGGCAGCTGAAAATTTTCAGTAAAACCATAAACCATAGAGAAAGTAAGTTCGCTATGATGATGTTTTCTATAGATAGGATCTTTTTTAAAATAATCGAGAGAATCGTGCATCCAACCCATCATCCATTTTTGTCCAAAGCCTAAACCTCCGGAAAAGGTAGGTCTTGAAACACCTGGCCAAGCTGTTGACTCCTCGGCGATAGTGTGAGTGTCCGGAAATTCCCTATAAATGGTTTCATTAAACTCTCTAAGGAATGCAATCGCTTCGATATTTTCTTTTCCTCCGTAACAATTTGGCAACCATTGGCCTTCCTCTCTGGAATAATCCAAATACAACATAGAAGCTACTGCATCGACTCTTAAAGCATCGATATGATAGTACGTCATCCAATACAACGCATTGGAAATAAGAAAATTACGAACCTCATTACGACCATAATTAAAAATGGCGCTCCGCCAGTCGGGGTGAAAACCTTGTCGTGGATCGGCATGTTCATATAAATGAGACCCATCGAACTGGGCTAATCCATGAGCATCCGTAGGAAAATGAGATGGTACCCAATCCAAAATGACTCCAATACCTGCCTGATGGAGAGCATCCACTAAAAACATAAAATCTTGGGGCGTTCCAAAGCGGCTACTTGGTGCATAATATCCAGTAACCTGATAGCCCCACGATGGAAAATATGGATGTTCCATAACGGGAAGCAATTCCACATGAGTGAAACCCATTTCAACCACGTAATCTACAAGTTCAACTGCCAATTCTCTATAACTCAGCGAGAATAAGTGATCTGAAGACTTTCTCCATGAACCTATATGTAATTCATAAATAGACCATGGCTGAGGATTTCTTGCAATTTCCTTTCTCCGTTCAAGCCATTGATTATCATTCCAGGTATATTCTAAGTCCCAAACTACTGACGCAGTATTTGGAGGAATCTCCCAGAAATAAGCATAGGGATCACCCTTTTCAAGACGACGACCCTCTGCAGAAACAATGGCATATTTATATAAATCTCCTTTTTGAATACCAGGAATAAACCCTTCCCAGATACCCGAACTATCTAATCTCGGAAATAACAAATGACTTTGAGTATTCCAATAATTGAAATTCCCAATAACAGAAACTTGTCGTGCATTGGGAGCCCAAACGGTAAATTGGACACCCGCCACACCGTCAATGTTGAGTATTTTGCTTCCAAATTTGTCGAAAGTCTTGTAATGCTTTCCAGATTTGAAAAGATAAATATCATACTCGGTAAGTAAACTTCCCGGGAGAACCTGTCCCATATTGTCATTATTTAAGAACGCAGGACAAAACTAAACAAACCAAGTGGTTATTTTTTATATAATTTGTTAAAACATTATAAAGACCCAATTATTTTCCAGCAACTGGCAGAATTAATTCTCTTCCTCTGGTTTACCCATCTGGTTATCCGCTTCCATTTTATGGAATAACTCGCTAAGTCGGTACATTTCATCTAATGTGTCATCTAAATAAAAATCGATTTCGGGAATTCTCCTTACCCATTTTTTAATCCTTGAACCTAGCGCTTGTCTGAGTCTGATTTTTTCCTCCTCAAGCAATAATAAAGGTTCTTGCTTGTGCTCTGTGTTAAAAATACTTAGATAAATCTTTGCTAAGCCAAGATCAGGCGTCATTTTTACTTGAGTAACCGTAACTAATATGGTGCTTCCATATATGTAGCTTCCTTCTTGCTGAAGTATTTGGCTAAAATTTCTCTTGACCAGTTCTCCCGTTTGCTGTTGTTTTATCGTTTCCATTTGGCAAAAATAAGTAATTTCTGAATTTCGATGTGATGTATCTTTGTTTTAACCTATTTTTGTCCCCAATTTAACTATTATGACTGAATTCCTTTCCAGCCCCATTGCTTATCTTAAAGGAGTAGGACCGCAACGCGCCTCCTGGTTGAGTAAGGAATGGGAAATACACCGAATTCAGGATTTATTGCAGCTTTATCCATACAGACACATTGATAGAACGCAAATTATATCTATAAAAGATTGTAGGGAAGAAGGCTCTTTTGTCCAGATTAAAGGCATACTCCGAAGACTTGAACAACTCGGTGAAGGGTCTAAAAAAAGATTGGTAGGGGTTTTAAGAGATGAAACCGGATCTATAGATCTCATTTGGTTTACCGGCATTTCATACCTATACAAACAATTTGTAATCGGTCAGGAATACATCATATACGGAAAACTTCAATCTTTTAGAGATCAATTTTCTATTTCTCACCCCGAAATGGAACCTTTGTTAACTGAAAATCAAGCGCTACCCTCTTCTTTTTACCCTATGTACTCTGGTACAGAAAAAAGCTCGAAAGTGGGTATTGATAACCGATTTTTAAGGAAAGTTATAAAAGGAATTATTGAACGATTATACTCAGATTCGTTACCCGAAGTCCTTCCCTATCACATTATAAAAAATCATAATTTAATATCATCCCTCCACGCTTTTGAGTGGATACATTTTCCAAAGAACCAAAATGAGTTGGACGCAGCCAGAGCAAGACTAAAGTTTGAGGAATTATTTTTTTTACAATTAAGCCTGCTTCAACTAAAATTCAACCGTCGAGAAACGGTTATTGGTTATAATTTTACTAAAATTGGTGATTACTTTAATACTTTTTATCACCAGATGTTAGCTTTCGAATTAACAGATGCCCAAAAAAGAGTACTAAAAGAAATAAGGCGAGATTTAGCGACGGGCAAACAAATGAATAGATTACTTCAGGGCGACGTAGGTTCTGGAAAAACTGTTGTTGGATTTATGACCATGCTTATGGCTTTAGATAATGGTTTTCAAGCCTTATTAATGGCCCCTACCGAAATATTAGCTCAACAGCACTACGCAGGTTTATCCATTTACGGAGAACAACTAGGTATTCAAGTGGCTTTTTTAACAGGAAGTGTAAAAGGTAAAAAGCGAAATGAAATATTAGCAGGCCTTGAAAATGGAGACATTTCCATAGTAATTGGAACACATGCCTTGTTGGAAGATCCCGTTCGTTTTAAAAACTTAGGCCTGGCCATTACGGACGAACAGCACCGATTTGGCGTAGAACAGCGAAGTAAATTATGGCATAAAAGTAAACCATACCCTCCTCATGTGCTGGTTATGACAGCCACTCCTATTCCAAGAACGCTGGCTATGACCGTTTATGGCGACCTTGATATATCTGTTATTGATACTTTACCACCAGGCAGAAAACCCATACAAACCGTACATAAAAATGAAAACCACAGACTTTGGTTGATTGGATTTATGAAGGAACAAATCAAAGCGGGAAGACAAATTTATGTGGTTTATCCTCTTATTGAGGAATCTGAAAAAATGGACCTAAATAATTTAATGGAAGGATTCGAGTCTCTTTCCAGAGAATTCCCTAATCCACATTTTGGTATTAGCATGGTTCACGGCAAAATGAAGCCCGCAGATAAAGAATGGGAAATGCAACAATTTGTAAAGGGAAATAACCAAATCATGGTAGCTACAACGGTAATTGAGGTGGGGGTAAACGTTCCTAATGCCTCTGTCATGATTATTGAAAATACCGAACGTTTTGGACTTTCCCAGCTTCATCAGTTACGAGGTCGTGTTGGCAGAGGAGCTGATCAATCATTTTGTATTCTAATGTCCTCATTTAAATTATCAACCGACAGCAGGGAAAGAATCAATACCCTTGTTAGAACAAACAACGGATTTGATATTGCTGAAGCAGATTTAAGATTAAGAGGTCCTGGAAATTTGGACGGCAAACAGCAAAGTGGTACCATTCAATTAAAGTTGGCAGACCTTTCTAAAGATGGACCCATATTGGAAGTGGCGCGCGAAGAAGCTCTGGCCATTTTAAACATAGATCCTACGCTCTCGCAAATAGAACATAAAGGCCTGAAATATACTCTTAATCAAACAAAAGAGGCACTAAGAGGTTGGGGGCGAATAAGCTGATATATACAAATCAATGTCTAAGATTATCTCATTTTTCACCTTTACCATGCCCATTAAAACCGTCGGTGGCGTAAGTCCGAAATCGGTTAATAACAAACTTTTCTTTGCTGTAAATCGGTAAATATTACTAATAGGTTGAGAAATAGTAACTAGCAAATCTATCTTTCGTTTCATCCCCGCCAATGTCAAATAGGCTTCCGTAGTTACCGGACCTTCCAGTTTCCAGCGGGCATTTATGTTTTGAATAGGAATCAATACCTGGGAAATACTCAGTGTAATCGTTGGATAATGCTCTGCTTTAAGTGTCTGATACATATCACGATTCATTATCTTGTGCTTGCAATCTAAACTTTTGGTTAAAACCGTCAATTCTGCCCTTTTGAAATTTATCTTTTGTGTTTCAGAAGAACTCTCTGCATTAAAGCCAACGACAGCATTGGGTGGCGCACAATAACATTGAAAAGAATTTACATTGGTTTTTCCTTGTATTTGTAGCATACTTTGTGGATGAACCATTATTCTAATGAATTGCCCGGTAACTAAGTGGCTAAAATAGAGTGAAGCAAAGATTAGTATTATTATCTTTTTCATATTTTAAAAATAAAAATTCCGCACCGGGTTCTATTTTCGATGCGGAACTGGCTATAGTAATCATGTTAAGAATTAGAACCCTATCACCGCTTCTATCAACACACCTTTGAATTCGCCACCTGCGTAAACATGTGTGCTTGGATAATCAATGTATTTTTGATTTACTAGCTCTGCTTTTAGCATTAGATTTTTGCTGGGCAACCAACCCGCTGAGAAAGAAGTCCTCTTTATACTTATATCCGCCGCAAATCCTTGAAGTCTTCCTCCTGTAGTATTATAACGCGCACCAATAAATGCCTGCTCTTTGGGAAGGAATCTGTAAACCCCCTCTATAGCCATTTGACTGAATGTTCTGGTTTCGGTTTCTGCATTGGTCTTTCCACTCGCTCTTTCATACGTTGCAAATACTTCCATTCCCTTATATTTCACAAACGGAGATACTTGAAAAGTCATTATTTCGTTAGATAAACCAGGATTTATTCTACCTGAAGTAAATCTACCCGTTGTTGTCGTAGCTTCCGCAAGCCCTGTAGCTCCTTTGATAAACTCTGGTTCCATAGCAAAATAATATCTTGATCCTGTTCTATCGCCGCCAAATAAAGTATTTCTTACGGTACCTGAATTCTGATAGAAGGAAGCGGATAAACGGAAACGCAAGTCAGTAAATTGTTTGTCGTAAGCAGCTTTAAAATATAACGACGGATTCTTCTTTGTAGTAGTTGTTGAATAATCCTTTATGTCGCCACTGATTAAACCTCCGGTCATACCCGCCATAAGCATTACATTATCCATTGGAAATGCATATAATTCTGTTCCAATTTCTGTGGTAAACGCGTCCATTATATAGTTACCAACAAAAGGATTGAACATAGCATTGCCATTATCTGTGCGACGAAATTGCTGATCGCCGTAATTAGGCATAAAATGTCCTATTTTCACCCTGAAATTGTTAGTAAACCAGTCAGGAGAGTTAAACATTGGCAACTTATCTATTTGGATATACCCGCCTTTAACCCAAAATTCATTGTGGTGACGTGAAGACATGTAGTTCTCTAAAGAAATACGAATCCCATCTTCAATCTGAATATCAAAATTCAAATTGGCCGTTGCCAGGTTAAAACCTACGCCTAATGGATACAAAGCATTGGCGTTAAATGTCTTACCTCCAGATGTAAAATTTGAAGCGTCGGCATTATTGCTATGGGAAATACCTTGAAACTGTTGAGTAAATCCGCCTCCCACTCTTACATGTAATCCATTAAAAGTAGCCGTATTGTTTTTTGAAGGCTCAAATACATTTATTCCTCTCTGATCCCAAAAGCGATAATATTGTAATTCAGTGCTTTGTGCGGAAATATATCCGAAGAAGAATAAACCTAAAAGGCTTGTAAAAAGGTGTTTAGAATACGTTCTCATCATTGTGAATTTTAATGTTATGATTATCAAGGTGCTATTCACCATTTAATTTTTCTCTAAAGTGACGTCGAATGAAACCGCTACTTCCTCTCCCACTACCACCGTTCCCATTAAAGCTTTTGGTGGTTCTATACCATAATTGTGGAGTACAATAGCATGTTTTCCTTTGAAGTGTAATTTGCCTGTGCTATCCATATTACCATCAACTTGCATGGAAATAGCTTTTTTAACCCCAGCTATTTGAAGATTTCCTTTGACTTTTATGGAATACCCACTAGATGTTTTGGTAATGGACTCGGTGGACTGAAAAGTATAAATTACATTGGGATGCTTATCTGACTTTAAGGATTCCCACGTTTTATTATCCATTATCTTTCCCTTTGTACTGATTATACCCTTTACTGGAAAAGTGATTTCCATGGCATTTATAGCTGAAAGCTGGCCTTCCTCAAATTGAAAAACGCCCTGTCCGCTTGCCTGCGTTATCTGGGAAGTCCATTTGTGAAGAGTGGAAGTACCACTGACTGAAATATCCTTTGACTTTAACTTGTAGGTCTGTGCTGTTAGGTTTATAACAGCCAGAAAGAATAGGCCAAATGTTGTGAAATTTTTGAGGTTCATAAGTAATTTTTTACTGTTTGATACCCCAAAGTTATTGGATGGTGATGCTGTATTAAGTGAGTTGAATCAGCTTATTAAATGATTATTGTCATACTCACCCCTCCTCATTTAGATAAACGGAAACATAACCCTCAGGTGAAAATTGGTATGTTCCATTATATGAAATTGTTTGGTTTTCCTTTATCAAATCAGCCTTAAAACTACCCTTTGGAAACTGATAACTAAATGGATGAACACTTATCTGATTTTTAAAATCAATGCCACCTAATCCGAAAGCTTTATAAACAGCCTCTTTAATTCCCCATAAAATATGAAGCATTTCCAGTTCATTTTCCGTCGATGCAAAGGATAACTCTGTTAAACTAAAGACTCTTTTTGCCACTTTTTGCATTTGCGGCACTATCAATTGAATGTCTATACCTACTTTACTGGTTTTTGAAAGAATGGCTGCCGCAAATTGATGCGAATGACTAATGGATAAATGATTGGTTGGGTCCCAAAGGAAAACAGGTTTTCCTGCAAGATCAGTATGTATCGGCATTCTGTGATCGAGGCCAGTGAGAAGGTGCACCAAATGCCTGGCACTCATATATTCCAATCTTTTACGCCCTTTTAATTTATTAAAATGCAGATTCTCCTCAGGCGATAATTGCCATTGATTAAAAAACCAATCTTCCTCTTCCTTTATCTCCCATATTCCCCAAATATCGTTTTTGAGGAGGTTTTCTTTAAAAATCAATGGCATAATCACCTATTTTTAGAACTATTAGGCCAATATTCCTATTAAATTCCTAATATTAAACTTTAAATATAATTTTTTTAAATGCATTTTAAAAGTTATCCTTTCTTTAATGGTCATCAGGGAGCTATTTATACCCTGCATCAAATGGAAAATACAACGTCATTCCTTTCAGGAGGAAGTGACGGCTGGTTAGTAAAATGGTCATTAGACAACCCGGCATTAGGGATTAATCTGGCCACAATACCCGGTCAAATTCTTTCCATCTGCTATATACCAGCGGTTAATGTATGTGTTGCAGGCGATCTGAATGGTGTTATTTATTGGCTTGACCTGAATAACCCTAAAATAATCCCCAAAGCATTTGCCCATCATAAAAAAGGTGTTTTTTCAATATTATACCTTGGAGACCATCTGTTTACCGCTGGAGGAGATGGGGTTTTTACTAAATGGTCCATAGACCACCAAACTCCTTTAGAGAGTATTCGTATTAGCTTTAAAGCCATTCGTTCTGTTGCCTATAATAAGGAGAAAGATGAATTTGCTTTGGGCTGCTCAGACGGTGCTATTTATTTTTTAGACAGAACGTCTTTTATGGTAACTTTGAGTTGGTCTGCCTGCCATCTGCCTTCTGTTTTTTCTTTAGTATACCACCCCGATAATGAACGAATAATAAGTGGAGGGAGAGATGCCCTTCTAAAAGTATGGTATAGAAAAAATGGAGAACTAATTCATGTCATACCTGCTCACCGATTTACTATTAATCATCTGATATTAAATGCCAACGGAAATTTATTGTTTACAGCCTCCCGTGATACATCGATTCGGGTATGGGATGCCCTAAATTTTAAACTCCTCCTTTCTATAAATGGAACTAAAAATGAGGGGCACCAAAATTCAGTCAATAAGCTCCTTTGGTTTGACTCTCAGCAATTACTCATTTCCGCCAGTGATGACAGACAAATTGGTCATTGGAAGATGATTTAATCTTTGACACAAAAAACCAGGGTATTACAGATGAATCCCGCATTCTACTTTACCTTTTCCTGCCCACCGGCCTTCCCTACCCTGTCCCCTGGAGGTACAAGGCATACAACCTATTGATTCAAATCCCAGTGCGGTTAAAGGATGTTCAGGGAGTTTATATAAGGATGACCAATATAAATATTCACCTTCCGTAAGATCAATAAAAGGGTTAAACTTGAAAAGGCCGTTCTGCTCATTGAAAATATTCATATTAGACCTTTGGGGCGTTTGAAATCCCATAATTCCGGAAATCCATACTTTATATTTACTTTTCAAGGAAGCTAAAGGTTTGACCTTATTTACCGCACAACATGCATCAGGTTTTGTAAACCACCATTGCTCTTCTTTGGTTAATGCGTTACTACTACTGTCAGGCAATATATTGACTACATTCAATTTATATCTTTCAATTAATTGATCTCTAAAGGTTAACGTTTCATCAAAATGATAAGTAGTATCCAGAAAATGAATGGGCTGGGTTGGACAAATTTCAGCAATTAAATGGAGTAAAAGGGCAGAAGAAGCACCAAATGAGGAGGTTACCAAAATTTCCTGAGGTGAAAATATTTCATATAAAGCAACCAGTCTTTCCTCATGGCTTAATGAGGGAAAGGTTTTATTCCAGTTCTCCATGCTGTGTCGATAATACTTATAAAATCCCATAGGATTAGTAGATTTTTACAAATGTATAATTTTTTCCTTACATTTATTACATAATTTGATTAAAATGGTAAATACACAAACATTTTTGCTTTCTTTTTCTCTTTCTTGCCTATTATCAATAACTTCTGTTATTGGACAAACTGACATTTTAGATTCAGGTGGAAAATTATCTGGTGCTCAGGCAAGTGTCGATGTAAAGTTTTACGATTTAAGCCTGCAGATTAACCCTGACGAAAAACATATTTCGGGAAAATTAATGGTTGAAGCTACTATAGTTCAACCATTAAGCGAATTTGTTTTAGATTTAGATAGTCTGTTAAAAGTGGAAATGGTTAGGCAAATAACCTCCTCCAAGTCATTTCAAAATGTGCCATTCAGCCATATAAATGGAAAAATTGTCATTTCTTTAATACATACTTTTCAACCGGGAGAAAGCATAAAATTAGAGGTATGGTATGGAGGAAAACCGCGAATAGCACCAAATCCTCCCTGGGAAGGCGGCTTCACTTTTGCCAGAACACCGTCGGGTGCCCATTGGATAGCTACCTCTTGTCAAACTAACGGAGCTGATCTTTGGTGGCCGGTAAAAGACCATGTTTCCGATGAACCTGATTCTATGTCAATCAATATACGGGTTCCAAATCCTTTGGTTGTTGCATCCAATGGTAAATTAACCTCCATTGAAAAGCATTCAGATTCAACGTCTACCTACCATTGGTTTGTTTCCACACCTATTAATGTGTATAATGTGGCGCTAAATATTGCACCTTATATGGTGATTGATGGAAAAATGCGAAGTGTCGCCGGTGACGAGTTTCCGGTGGTATTTTACGCCTTACCTGAAGATGTTGAAAAGGCAAAAAAACTATTTCCCGAAATAATTGCTCATGTTCAATTTTATGAAAAATATCTGGGCCCTTATCCGTTTCGCAGAGATAAATATGGGGTTGCTCAAACGCCTCATTTAGGCATGGAACACCAAACCATCATTGCTTATGGAGCTAAATTTAATAATGGTTCCATGACAGGAGGTAAAGATTGGGGCTTTGACGCACTACATCATCATGAACTGGGTCACGAATGGTGGGGAAATTTAGTGACCAATGCCGATTGGAAAGATATGTGGATTCACGAGGGCTTTTGTTCCTATATGCAAGCGCTTTATCAGGAAGATCGATTAGGAAAAGAAGCTTATCTTGAGTATATTCATGGTATGCGTCGATTTACCAACGTTTTACCTATTGCACCAAATGAAGTTAAGACTGCCAAAGAAATTTATAGAGCCCCTATTTATAATAAGGGTGCCTGGACATTACATACCCTAAGATACTTATTGGGAGATAAAACATTTTTTAAAGTTCTGCGCAAAATGGCCTACCCTAATGCTGAAATGGAAGCAACATCCGATGGCTCTGCCTGCCGATTTGTTCAAACCTCAGACTTTATAAAAATATGTGAAGAAGAATCTGGATTAAATTTAACCTGGTTTTTTGATATTTATGTTCGACAGGCAGCTCTACCCGTATTAGAAAAAACCATCGAAAATAATGTGCTGTTCTTAAAATGGAAAACACCAGATCAACTGCCATTTCCTATGCCTGTAAGTATAAAAACAGGGAAAGAATGGAAGCGCATTGAAATTCCATCAAAAGGAATAAGTATCCCTTTCGATGGAAAAGAAGCGCCGATGGTTGATCCTGAGGGATGGGTCTTAAAAATGTGATTACTGCATTGATCTTATAACCGCCCCTAAATCTATGCCTACTAAACGTATGCCGGGTGTTTCAATTTCAAGGGGAACACATCCTACAAGAAGGTAATTTTTTCTCACTTGCCATATTTTCTCTGGGACGATGGCACCAATCCCTGCATTTTTAAGTAAAGGTGTGGCGTCAAACCTATTTAATTTGCCGTTAGCGTCTATTACATATATTGGTACCGCCTCATTTCCTCCTTCATATAAATCTCTTTCAGGTTGGTTACCCGCAC
>JANQZX010000034.1:75295-98944 GCA_030728245.1 Saprospiraceae bacterium
GGTACCGCCTCATTTCCTCCTTCATATAAATCTCTTTCAGGTTGGTTACCCGCACCTTTTTGGTTATTCAGTGCATCATTAAACAGGAAGAAAAGATTATCTTTATAAAAAAAGGATTGATATCCATAAGTTAACTTAGGTATATAACTATAGCCCTGCTGCCTTTTAGGAATTCTTTTCATCCACACAGGTTTATCAAGATTATCGTGACGAATAACAAGTATATCGTTATACTCTAAAAGACCATTGATAGGATCAAAAATATTTTGTTCAGCGATCAGCAGTACATTTCCTGTCGAATCCTTCTCGATTCGTTGAAAAAGAAATTGATCAAATCGACGTCTATTGGCATTATTTTTTGGTTCGGGAGTGGAAAATGGGTAAGCTGCCTGATAAGAAGTTTCACTTAAATAAAAGCGATTTATTTTAGGTTCGTCACCCGGGCTTTTCACCTGATAGGTTAAATATCCAGCTGGTAAAACCTTTCCCTTTTCAGTAAAAAAAGCAGCGGCAATCAACGCTCCGTTATCTGCCAAGTCCCATTTTACGCCAGTTAATTTATCTAATGGGTTATTGAGATAATAAGCAAGAGGCTCTTTTAAGTCTTGTTTAAAAGCCAATGCCAGGTACTGAATTTTTCTTTCATCAATCTGCGGGCCCGGTTTACCTAGATAATTTTCTGCCAGCATATATAACTCGCCGTTATTATTTATCTTACAATCATATAAAAAAAGTCCTTCATTCATGATGGGAAGTTGATATTCCCCGGACCATACCGGCGTCATACCCGCGGTGTAAACATTAATTTTTAATCTTGCAGGGTCTTTTGGAAGGGTATATGTCCAGGCATACAGGGCAAGGTATTTTTTATCGGGTGACAAACTATAGCCAAAGGGTACTCTGTATAATTCTGGCGTATAAGCTTCTGAAATAATATCGGAACCCACCTCAGACAAATCATTGACATCATATTGATATAATAAAAGATGGTTTCTTTTTGGTCCCGGATAATACAGAGAGGATAACACATTAATTTTGTTATCCCAACAAAAAATAGCCTCAAATTGGGCCAATAATGGGCTTCTTTCAAAGGTAATTTCTTTGCTGGCCAGCAATTCCTGCTTAAAATTAAACAGGGATATTTCTGCCTTATCTGGTTTTTCCGGATGATTACTCGAGAAAGTAAAGAAAGAATTATTATCGCCTGACACAACCTCCCTAATTTCCATACTTTTTGGTGCAGGTGCCGGACGCTGACCTGACAAATCAAAACATAAAAGCAACAGAGATATTGATAATAAAGCCATTCGTAACATAAGCCGTATATTTTTGTGGAAAATGCTTCTTTTTAAGATAAAAACCAACTTATAGGTCAAATCTTTTATTAAAATGATGTAATTTCGGAAATAATTTCACCATTAAAAACACTATTTTTTATGCGAACTATAAAAGGACCTGCTGTATTCTTAGCTCAGTTTATGGGCAATGAGGCCCCATTTAATACGTTAGATGGTATTTGTGAATGGGCGGCTGATAAGGGCTACTTAGGCATTCAGATACCTACCTGGGATGGTCGGTTGATAGATTTGGAAAAAGCGGCATCCAGTAAAACCTATTGTGATGACCTAAAAGGAAAAATAGCTGATCATGGTCTGCAAATCACAGAACTTTCTACTCATTTACAAGGTCAACTGGTAGCTTCACACCCTACCTATGATACTCAATATGATAATTTTGCCCCTGCTACCGTTCAGGGAAATCCTGTAGCACGCCAACAATGGGCGGTAGAACAGTTAAAACATGCGGCAAAAGCAAGCCAACATTTAGGCTTAACCTCACATGTTACCTTTAGTGGTGCCTTAGCCTGGCCTTTCCTTTATCCCTGGCCGCAACGTCCTGATGGGTTAGTTGAAACTGCCTTTAAAGAACTTGGACGTCGCTGGAAACCTATCTTAGATGTTTTCGATGAGTGTGGTGTAAATGTCGGCTATGAACTACACCCAGGGGAAGATTTATATGACGGTTCTTCCTTTGAAATGTTCCTTGAACAGGTTGGAGGGCACATTAGAGCGGGAATTAACTACGATCCAAGTCATTTTATCCTACAGTGCCTCGACTATCTGCAATTTATTGATTTATACCACGACCGCATTTATGCTTTTCACGTAAAAGACGCAGAATTCAATCCGACAGGAAAACAAGGCGTTTATGGTGGTTACCAATCTTGGGTAAATCGTGCCGGCAGATTCCGTTCCCTGGGAGATGGACAGGTCGATTTTAGTGGTATTTTTAGCCGATTGAGCCAATATGGCTATGATGGCTGGGCTGTTCTTGAGTGGGAGTGCTGTATAAAATCATCAGAGCAGGGAGCCACCGAAGGCGCTATGTTTATTGAAGACCATATCATACAGGTTACTGAAAGAGCCTTTGACGATTTTGCTGGTGGAGCAAGCGACGAGGCGCTAAATAAAAAATTATTGGGTATCCAATAAGAGTTAATTAAAAAAATAATATGATTTATTCAATTCCCAAAAGCATCGTTTTGGTGCTTTTGGCTTTTTTCTCATTACAGCAAATGACTGCCCAGACTAATCAAATGATTCGCGGGACAGTGAAGGATAAATGGAGCGGAAAACCTCTGGCAGGAACTTATCTTGTACTTGATAACGGTACAAAAGGTGTAACTACCGATTCAGCTGGACGCTTTAGAATGGGAAATATTCAAGTTGGAAGGCATTACTTATCTTGTTTTTTAACTGGTTATTCCACCTGGGTATCCCCCGATTTATGGATTGAGTCGGGAAAAGAAACTGTCCTGGACATTATTCTGGAAGAATTACATACCGACCTTCCTGAAATAGTGTTGAATGGTGAATCTTTACCGCGACAAAGCCTTGGACAGTTAAACCTGCTTTCTCAGGAAATGACCCTAAGATACCCGGCTACATTTTATGACCCAGCCCGATTAGCCTCAGCTATGCCCGGAGTAACTAATGATAATGACCAGGCAAATGGATTAATCATTCGAAATTTTTCTCCCAATGGCGTAAACTGGAGATTATGGGGTGCAGAAATAATAAATCCAAATCATACCGCTAATGCAGGAACTTTCTCAGACAGAGTAACAGGTAATGCGGGGGGCGTGAGCATGATTAGTATGCAGTTACTTGACAATACCGCCTTTTATACAGGTCTGCCTCCTATTTCTTATGGAAATGCAGGAAGTGGAACCTTAGATATGAGTTTAAGATCAGGAAATACTGAAAACAGAGAATACACCATCCAGGCTGGGTTGATTGGCATTGATCTGGCCACAGAAGGACCTCTTGGGAAACCAGGTTCAGGTGCCAGCTATTTAGTCAATTACCGATATTCAACCATCGGACTTTTACAAAGAATGGGCTTAGAATTGGGAGATGAAGCTATTGAGTTTCAAGACCTCTCTATGAATCTTTCTCTGCCTCTTAAAAAAGGCTCCTTACAGTTATTTGGTATTTTAGGCAGTAGCAGTAACCGATTTTCAGGAAGTGCCGATAGTACCTCCTGGGCAAGTGAAAAAGACCCATTTTCCATAGATTTCACCTCCTCAAATCGCATTTTTGGCGCGCGATATCTTAATGGTGCGCTATCTTCTACCTGGATCTATTCCTCTGGACAATTTTTGAGAGAAGCCAATCCATTGGTAACTAATCATGCCATTTTTTCTTCTTCCTATGATTTTTGGCAACCCGAAAAATTAAGCGGTGATACCAGATTTACTAAAACCTTAAATGGCAATATAGATTTTCTTGCTGGACTGAATCTTACTTTTAATAAGCAAATAAGAACGCTCACAGAGGCTGCTTTTTCAAATGACGGCGTTATGTCTGGCCTTCAAGTAGCGCCATATATCGGATTCCAATATCAAAAAGGAAAATGGCAGAGTACCTTAGGATTTCATTCTCTGTACTTTACCTTTAATAATAGCTTCTCCGCTGAACCTCGCTTGGAACTTACCAGAAAGTTATCCAAACAAACATCCATGAGTTTTACCTTAGGGAAAAGCAGCCAATTACAACCTGTCCAGGTCTATATAGGTACAGGGTATGATCAAAATAAAAATCTTGACTTTACTAAATTATGGCAGGGTTCTTTTACCCTTAAAAAGGTCAGAAATACTGAGGTTTGGAGTGCCCAGGTTTATGGCAGTCTAATTAATAAGATACCAATTAGCGCCAATGCCGCTAATGCATTTTCCGCAATAAACGTGTTGGAAGAAATAATTAATTTTCCGCTCATTAGCGAGGGACGTGCCTTTCAGATCGGCGCTTCTCTTCAAAATAGGGTTTATTGGAAAAATGGATTCTACAGCTTAATTAATCTTAATATTGGTCAGCTAAAATATCTCGGGAGTGATAATGTATGGAGAGAGGGCCGTTTTAATCATCAATATCTGCTGAACGCCACCGTTGGAAAAGAATGGAGTGGTACAGAAAGAAAGGGGAAATTAAGGCAATTTGGAATCAATGCAAGATTCGTTGCCCGAGGAGGTTTCCGGGAAATGTCTATCGATCTGGATGCCTCAAAAGCTGTCGGCAACAGTGTGTTTTCTTTGGAAAATGGGTTCGACCAGTTACTTGAAGATTATTGCCGTTTGGACCTTAGAATATATAGGAAATGGAACGCTGCCAGAAGAAGTAATATGCTTTCTCTCGATATTCAAAATTCAAGCAGCGAAAATCATATTATTTATAACTATTACGATCGGGTACAACAAAAGATAGTAGGTAAAAAACAATTGGGTATCATACCTATTTTGAGCTATAGAGTGAATTTTACTACTAAAAAATAAAGTTTTGACCCAAAATAGACTAATTTGTAAGAAAATTTGATTGATTTTTCAAATACTGTTCAACGATGTCTCCATTTCAAAAAAATATATATTTTGTTATTTCAGGTCTTTTTTTTCTGTTTGCTGTAGTACAGTGGAATGACCCGGATCCTCTCATCTGGATGATCTTTTATGGTGCTATGTCCCTGATTTATATCCTTCTGGCGCTAGAAAAAAAGTTTGCTTATTATTTATCTGTTTTGATGCTCATTACCTGCATCATTAATATGGGTCTTATTTTGCCTGAAATAATGAAGTGGATAAAAGATGGCATGCCAAGTATTGTCCAATCAATGAAAGCTACCATACCAACCATTGAATATACCCGGGAGTTTTTAGGTCTCCTTTTATGTATCATCGCTTGTGTATGGGTTATTCGCGTTCATAAAACAACTATTATTAACAAATAATTTATTATCATGGATAGAAGAAATTTTCTCAATCTAGGCGCGGGTGCTTTGCTCTCTTCCTTGATTATCAAGTCAAATACCGCTTTTCCACATCCTAAAAAAGTAAAAGATATTGGTATTCAACTTTATACTTTGCGCGACTTATTAGCTAAAGATTTGGAAGGTACCCTAAAGAAAGTATCCGATATAGGCTATAAGAATATCGAACTTTTTGGCTACGATCAAGGGAAATATTTTGGTAAATCCGTGACTGAAATGAGAAAAATGACCGATGATCTGGGTCTTAATGTGGTTAGCGCTCATTATCTTTCAGGTCAAGGTAGTAACGCCTGGGGTACTCCTGTGAATCAATGGGAAAAAGCAGTAGAAGATGCCGCTAAAATGGGGCAGAAATATATGGCAGTAGCCTTTTTGATGCCTAATGAAAGGAAGGTTATCACTGATTACAATAAAGTAGCCGATATACTGAACAAAGCAGGTGAAATTTCGTCGAAATACGGCATTACCATGGCTTATCATAACCATGACTTCGAATTTATTCCTCTCGATGGCCAAATACCAATGGACGTACTTTTGAAAAATACGGCGGCTGATCTGGTAAAATTTGAACTCGATATTTACTGGATTAAAAAAGCAGGCCTGGATCCTATTCAATTTTTCAAACAAAATAAAGGGCGGGTTCCTCTCTGGCATATAAAAGATATGGAAAAAGACTCCGGCGATTTTGCACCTGTAGGTGATGGCGTTATCAATTGGACGACCATTTTCCAGGAAGAAAAAACAGCTGGATTGACACATTTTTTCGTAGAGCAGGATAACCACAAATACGGCACACCACTTGGAAATGTTGAAAAAAGTCTGAAATGGCTTCGTTCTTTTGATTATTAATCGATATGACAAATAAGGGACTACTCGTACATACTGCTTTAGGGTTATATTGCCCTAAAGCAGACGTTTACTTAGATCCCTGGAAACCTGTAAAAAAAGCAATCCTCTCCCACGGGCATGCCGACCATGCTCGGTGGGGGTCCTCTTCCTATCTGTGTACACCCACTGCTGCTCCCGTTATCAAATATCGTTTGGGAGAGATTAATCTTGAAACCTTACCCTTTGGAAAAGAAAAGTTAATCAACGGGGTTTCCTTTTCATTTCACCCAGCAGGACATATTTTAGGTTCAGCCCAAATTAAAGTGTCCTATAAAGGTGAAATTGTTGTTTTTTCTGGTGATTACAAAACAGCCAACGACGGTTTTTCCGAGGCATTCGAACCCGTAAAATGCCATACCTTTATTACTGAATCAACTTTTGGACTGCCTGTTTATCATTGGCAAGATCAAAAATGGGTTTTTAATGAAATGGAAGAATGGTGCAAAAACAATAGGAATAACGGTCAATTGAGTATTCTTTATGGCTATTCTCTGGGAAAGGCACAACGCATTTTACAAGGCCTGCCAAAAAGTGTGGGGCCCATATTTACCCATAGTACCATTGAAGCTGTGTTGAATGTGATGAGAAATCAGGGTGTTTCTTTAAAAAATACCATGCCTGTGAATGAGCATTTAACCAGAGCCGAATTGCTAAGTGGCGTGATAATCGCTCCGCCCGCTGTTCAAAATTCCAACTGGTTGAAAAAATTTGAACCGATCCGAAATGGGGTAGTTTCCGGTTGGATGGCGTTAAGAGGCGCCCGACGAAGACGAAATGCCGATAAAGGTTTCGTGCTTAGCGATCACGCCGATTGGGAAGGTCTCAACGAGGCCATCAGCCTGACTGGAGCCGAAAATGTTTTTGTAACTCATGGATACACTGATATTTTATCGAAATGGCTGATAGATAAAGGGCTGAATGCCCATCCTTTGGAAACAAATTTCGAAGGGGATGAGGTACTTTGAAACCCTTTTTCTTTGTTTGGAAGAAACAACCAAAACCAATGAAAAGGTAAGCGCCCTCATTGATTATTTATCTTCCGTTCCCGATGAAGATAAAATGTGGATGATTGGCATTTTCTCGGGAAGAAGACCCAAAAGAACAGTTTCAACTAAAAATTTAAGGCGCTGGGCCGCTGAAAAAGCAGATATCCCTCTTTGGCTTTTTGAAGATTCGTATCATATTGTAGGTGATCTATCGGAAACCATCGCTCTACTTTTACCTCCTCCTGCTATAGAAGTTCAAAAATCGTTGAATGAATGGATTCAACTTATTCTTTCTTTAGATAAAATGGAGGAAGATGAACAACGCGAAATGGTGTTTTATGCCTGGGATTCACTAAATACCTCCAGTCGTTTTATTTTCAATAAACTAATTACTGGCGGATTTAGAGTAGGCGTTTCCCAAAAATTAATGGCAAAAGCATTGGCGGAATTCACTCATATTGATCCTAGTGATATTGCATTAAAACTTATGGGCGAATGGTCGCCTCTGACGTATTCTTTCCAATCTCTCATAGAAAATGAAGAGAATGAAGGTTCCCATTCCCGACCATATCCATTCCATTTAGCCTATTCCATAAATGAAGTGACGGATTTGAAAGGAGAACCAGCCGATTGGGTAGCTGAGTATAAATGGGATGGTATTAGAGGCCAGGCCATTTTTCGACATGGACAATATTTCTTATGGTCCCGCGGGGAAGAGTTAATAACCGATAAATTTCCTGAATTTGAGCACCTCATCTCCGTTATTCCACCTGGAACTGTCCTTGATGGTGAAATTCTTCCCTTCAAAGATGGATTAATCTTGCCATTTCAACACATCCAAACCAGAGTATCCCGAAAAAAAATAACGGCCGCTATTCTGAAAGTAAATCCTGTAGTTTTCAGAGTCTATGATTTATTAGAATGGGAAGGAAAAGATATTCGCTCAAAGCCATTTATAGAAAGGAGAACCCTCTTAGATCAACTCTTTACGTCTATTGATTCCTCCCTACCCTTACAACTTTCACCTGTCCTGCCTTTTGATGAATTTGACGAGTTAAAAATATTAAGGGAAGCAAGTTCGGAAAATGGAAGTGAGGGACTTATGCTGAAAAATAAACATTCCAACTATTCAGCGGGAAGAAAAAAGGGAGAATGGTGGAAATGGAAAATAGATCCATTTACCGTTGATGCTATTTTAATTTATGCACAGTCGGGCCACGGCAGAAGAGCCAATTTATACACCGATTTTACTTTTGCCGTTTATTCACCAGAGGGCGATTTACTCCCCTTCACCAAAGCCTATTCAGGTTTGACAGATAAAGAATTTATTGAGATAAATCAATGGATTAAAAAAAATACATTGGAGCGATTCGGTCCCGTTCGAAAAGTTACCGCAGAACTTGTTTTTGAAATTGCTTTCGAAGGAATTCAAGAAAGTAAAAGACACAAATCTGGTATTGCCCTCCGTTTTCCTAGAATGGTTCGCTGGCGAAAAGATAAAGTTGTAGCTGAAGCCAATACCTTAGAAGATTTACAGCTTTTGTTAAAAAAGAGCAGATAAAACGCTTATATTCGTAACAAACCTATCTTTATGAGGCATGCTAAGCATTTTCTAACGCTGTCGTTTTTACTCCTTTCTTTATTTGCCCAGGCGCAATTTATCCCAAACAGATATTTTACCCAGGACATTGCCCATTATCAGTTTGCCATTTCTTTGAATGATGCTTCGGACGAAATACAAGGTGAGGCCACCATTTTAGTTCGATTCAGAGCAGAATTAGATACGCTCACTCTTGATCTATCTGATAAAATGAAGGTTACTGATATCAAAAACGACAAAGGAGTTCCCTTGAAATTTGTTCATCAAAATGATTTAGTTAATATTGTACTGCCGCAAAAAGGAATAAAGGGTGGCTCAATAACCCTTAAAATAAGTTATCGAGGCATTCCAGAAGACGGTCTGATAATCGGCACAAACAAATACGGTGACAGAACCTTTTTTGGCGATAACTGGCCAAACAGAGCGCATAAATGGCTCCCGAGTAATGATCATCCAAGGGATAAAGCAACCGTTGAATTTATTGTTACCGCCCCAGAACACTACCAGGTAGTTGGCAATGGGGAAAAAACACAGGAATATCCCAATGGCTTAGGATTTAAAACAACCCATTGGAAAGAAAAAGTGCCGCTTCCTACCAAGGTTATGGTCATTGGCGTAGCAAAATTTGCCGTGGAACATTCCGGTCTCATACAGGGAATTCCGTCGTCTATTTATGTATTTCCCCAAAACCGAACAGAAGGTTTTTCAGACTTTAAACCATCCCTTATAGTTTTAGACTGGTTTTCCAGAAATATAGGCCCTTTTCCCTTTAGTAAATTGGCTCATGTGCAATCTAAAACCCGATGGGGCGGAATGGAAAATGCCGGCGCTATTTTCTATTTTGAAAATTCAGTCAATGGTAAAAATGAAAGGGAAAGTCTTATCGCTCATGAAACAGCCCATCAATGGTTTGGAAATTCTGCTTCTGAAGCCGATTGGCGTCATGTTTGGTTAAGTGAAGGTTTTGCTACCTATTGTACCGTCCTTTATTTAGAGGATCGATACGGTGAGGAAAGGCGCACACAAGAATTATTATCTCAAAGAAAAACTATAATTTCTTATTTTGAAAAAATAAAAACACCCATAGTTGATCTGAATGTTAAGGACATAAATACCGTTTTGAGTACAAATACATATCAAAAGGCAGGTTGGGTGTTACACATGTTAAGGAATAAAACAGGGGATGAACTATTTTGGAAAGGATTGAGAACCTATTATGCAAGGTATAAATATAGCAATGCATTAACAGAGGATTTTCAGCGTGTTATGGAAGAAGTTAGCGGAATATCTCTCGAGGAATTTTTCAAACAGTGGTTCTATCAATCTGGTCATCCGCAGCTAAAGTATGACTGGAAGTGGAATGAGAGCAAAAAAGAATTACAACTGTCCATAGCACAGCTTCAAGATGCTATGTTTTCATTTCCGCTGGAGGTTGCCCTTTTGGATGCACAAAAAAACGTAATAGAAACCTTGACGATATCTGTTAGCGATAAAAACACCACCTTTTCAAGAAAAGTAAAGGAAAAACCGTCCTCTATTCAATTGGATCCCCGAACCCATTTATTATTTGATATAAAATAAAATATCATGTTAGACATTCAGAAAAAACTTAGCCCTGCTTTTTATGCCATCCTAAGTTTGCCATCTACTGCCATGGGCTTTGCTTTGTCTGTTCAGATTTCAGCTTTAAGCTGGATATTGAGCACTCAATACAATTTAGCCATTCATGAAATAGGACTGGTTTGGGCTGCTGGCCCTATTGCAGGAATTTTTGGACAAGTTATCGTTGGAATGATCAGTGATGAAGTTTGGTTTTGGGGCGGAAGGAGGAGACCTTTTATACTCATTGGTGGAACACTGTCTGCGCTCATGCTTTTAGCATTACCATTTATAGGCGTTATTTCAACGGGTCTGGGATTTGAAAGCGTCGTTGGCATAGCTATTTTAATTGCCCTTACCCTCGATTTATCCATAAATATCAGTTTCAATCCGACGCGATCCATTATTGCCGATGTCACTCCCTCTGGCAATGAAAGAACAAAAGGATACACCTGGATGCAAACCATTTCCGGCACCTTTGGCGTAGGTGCTTATGCTATTGGGGCCATTTGGGGAAATTATGCACTCATTTACGTTGGTGCCATTATTGTATTTGTCATTAGCTTTATCCCTGTCTGGTTTATAAAAGAACCAGAAAAACTGAGTGAAAAAGAGGAGGTTTTAAGTGCAACGCCAGATAAAAATAAATGGATTTCAGCGTTATTTAGCATCAAGCCTCTTTGGGGATTTTTAGCTTACGCACCATTGGGTATGTTTAAAAAACTAAGTGGCCAATCCCTATCGCCAGGTATTTTAGAATTGGCCTGCCTGTTATTAACCATATATGGTATTTTCCAGGTACTAAAACAACCTGAAAGCGAAGTAGCTAATTCTCGAAGCAACGAAATAGGGTTTCAACGAATTCTGGCAGCTCATGCCTTCACGTGGATGGGTATTCAGACTATGTTTATTTATATGTTTGCATTCATCCAAAACAAAATGAGTTTCCTCTCTGAAAATGATTTGGGCAAGGTTATCTCTCTTTCTTTTCTTCTTTTGAATGCCGTTGCAGCCATTCTTCCAGCCATTTTCCTACAACCTTTGAGTGAAAAATGGGGAAAAGTTAACATTCATTTACTAAGTATTACAACGATGTCTCTTGGGTATATGGGAATTTATTTCTGGGGAAATTCTCCCTTTAATCTCTATGTTATGATGTCTATTTTGGGCATCGGATGGGCTGCGACGGTCAGTTTACCTTTTGCTATTATGTCTCAAAAGGTGGAACAAGGAAAAATGGGCAAATATATGGGGTTATTTAATCTCTCCGTTGTACTGCCGCAGTTAGTCAGCAGTCTTATTATTGGGGAGTTTATTTCCCAGGCTGAAAATAAAGGAATAATTTTCTTAATCTGCGCAGCTTGCCTGGGAATATCTGCTGTCCTTTGGACTTCCGTAAAGGAACCGGGTAAATAAAAGAAATACGCACAAACAACACGATGCGTACCTTTCGATCGAATATTCCCATATTTTATCAAAAGGTACGCATCGTTGATGGAAAAACAGGTTGTAATTAACCCGCACCAAGAGCGGAGATAGCCACCATATTTACAATTTCCCTGGTGGAGCTGCCTAATTGGAGCACATTCACAGGATGTTTCAAGCCCATAAGGATAGGTCCGATTTTTTCGATACCAGCTATTTCTTTCACCAGATTATAAGCAATATTAGAGGCGGAAAGATTAGGGAAAATCAAAATATTTGCCCCATTCCCGTCAGCAAGGCTACAAAAAGGGTGATTATTTGTCAATAAATCCTGATGAAAAGGAAGATGCGCCTGCATTTCTCCATCTACAATCATTTCCGGATGTCTGGCTTTCAATATTTGCACAGCGCGACGCATTTTTTCTGGATCGTCCCCATCGGCGGTACCAAAATTTGAGTAACTGAGCAAAGCCAGACGAGGTTTAATATTAAATTTAGTGACCTGGTCAGCGGCCAATTCGGCAATTTCAATAATTTCCTCCACAGAGGGATTAAAATTCACGGTGGTATCAGCCAGGAAAAGCGGTCCGAATCTACTCATAAGAATGTACATCCCTGACACTTTTTTGACCCCTTCTTTTCGTCCAACGATTTGAAGAGCAGGCCTTACCGTTTCTGGATAATTTCTGGTCATTCCACCAATCATTGCGTCTGCGGCACCCAGTTCCACCATCATAGCACCGTAATAATTACGTCTTTTTATGAGATCATGAGCTTCCGATTTATTGGTACCCTTTCGTTGTCTTTTCTCAAACAAGCGTTCTGCGTATTCCAAAAGCAGATTTGCTTCGGACTCAGACTGAGGAATTTTTGGATCTATAATAATAGGGTTATTCAGATTCAGTTTATTCTCCAGAATAAGCTGATTAATCCTTTCCACATTTCCCAATAAAATAGGTTCAGCGATACCCTCTTCAATTACCTCTCTTGCAGCCTTAAGAACCATTGGATTTTCAGCATCCGCGAACACAATTCTTTTAGGATTTTGCCTTGCCTTATTGATAATAGCTCTTGTGAGGGTATTATCTAAGCCGAGGCGTTTCGAGAGCTGCATTTTATAAGCATCCCAATCGGTAATTGGAAATTTAGAAACGCCTGAATCCATGGCAGCTTTAGCGACGGCGGGAGCCACGGTAGTAAGCAAACGGGGATCGACAGGTTTTGGAATGATATAATTTTTCCCAAACACCATATTATCCTTTCCATAAGCCAGATTAACTCTATCTGGAACGGGTTCTTTTGCCAATGCGGCCAGCGCCAAAACGGCCGCGAGTTTCATTTCCTCATTAATAACTTTCGAGCGAACATCGAGGGCTCCTCTGAAGATGTAGGGAAATCCTAATACATTATTCACCTGATTAGGATAATCACTACGACCGGTAGCTACAATACTATCTGGACGGGAAGCGAGTGCCTCCTCATAACTTATTTCCGGGGTAGGATTTGCTAAAGCGAAGATAATCGGTTCATTAGCCATTACTTTAATCATCTCTCCATTGAGTACATTCCCCTTTGAAAGACCAATGAACACGTCGGCGTTATGAAGACAATCGGCTAAAGAAATATCTAATGGCGCATGATTGTTAGCAAATTCAATTTTTTTACCATCCAGGTTTGTCCGATTCGGGTGAATCAACCCTTTAGAATCGAACATGAAAATATTTTCCTTAAGCGCACCCAGTGCATGGTACATTTTGGAACAAGAAATGGCGGAAGCACCTGCACCATTCACGACAATTTTAGCAGATTTAATATCTTTTCCGACAATTTCCAGTGCGTTGAGCAAAGCGGCGGCACTAATAATGGCCGTTCCATGCTGATCGTCGTGCATAACAGGAATATTCAACTCCTTCTTGAGTCTCTCTTCAATTTCGAAGCATTCAGGAGCAGAAATATCTTCCAGATTAACTCCACCGAAAGTAGGCTCCAAAATTTTGACCGTTCTAACGAACTCGTCCACATTTTTTGTGTCCAATTCGATATCGAAAACATCAATATCGGCATAAATTTTAAATAAAAGCCCTTTTCCCTCCATTACTGGCTTTCCCGCCAAAGCACCAATGTCTCCCAATCCGAGCACCGCGGTACCATTGGAAATAACGGCTACTAAATTACCTTTTGCCGTATATTTATAAGCGTCTTCAGGATTTGCTTCAATGGCAAGACACGGCTCTGCAACCCCAGGAGAATAAGCCAAAGTTAAATCTCTTTGGGTAGCCGTTTCTTTTGATGGAATAACTTCAATTTTTCCAGGCCTTCCTTTCGCATGATAATGCAAGGCCTCTTCCTTAGTGGTTTTCATATTAGGTTTTTATTGGCAATTATTTAATTAGGAACACAATTTTAGGACTTTTTTTTTATAAATGCGTCACAATAAAAAATAAAAAGAAAGGGTTTTTATTTTTTGTAAAATGTGCTATATTTGCACTTTATTTGAAAGACAAAATAATCAGCGATGAAAAAGGATATACATCCAGGTAATTATAGAATGGTTGTGTTCAAGGACTTTTCCTGTGACGTTTCTTGGTTAACAAGAAGTTGTGCTAATACAAGAGATTCGATTGTATGGGAAGACGGAAATGAGTACCCATTAATTAAGCTTGAAATTTCTAACAATTCACACCCGTTCTTTACTGGTAAGATGAAATTTGTTGACACGGCAGGCCGTATTGATAAATTCAATAAGAAATTCGGGAATACTAAGTTTAACAAAGAAATTTAAATTTTTCTTTTAAGCTTGAAAGTCCCAATCTTACTCCGGTTGGGACTTTTTGTGTATTCATTAATGCCAAAAAACAAGGTATGGCGCAAGTAATTCTTTTCGATGGCGAAGCCCGTGAGAATCTTTTACCTCTTACACACTTAAAGCCTGTCTGCGATTTGCGGATTGGTCTTTTAACCATTAGAGAAAAATGGTCACATTACCTGGGATATCCAGTAAGTGTGGTTACGCAAGACTATCTATCTGAATTATATCCGCTCGAATATGATAACGAAAATTATGTAATTAACGGTGCTGTATTACCTTCCGACGCCTTAGTCGCGTTGATTAGGCAAATGGACATTAATGAGGCCTTCCTTCATGAAGACCAATTGGTTGTGGCCAAACTTGATCAAAAGCAACTGCGCAAATTAATCGATGATGAAGCCATTGAAGAGCTTGACGCTCAAGATCTTCAAGACACGCCATTTTTAAAAATAAACTCACTTACCGACTTAATTCTACTGAACGAAGCCGCCATTAATGACGATTTTCGTTTACTTAGCAAAATGCGTAAGTCCATGCCCTTACCTCCAGGGAACACCCTTATCGGTCCCACTGATAAGTTATTTATAGAGGTAGGAGCTACCGTTCAGGGTTCTTACCTGAACACAACGACGGGGCCCATTTATCTATCACGAAATTCTTCTATTCTGGAAGGTTGTTTTATCCGGGGTCCTTTTGCTTTGGGAGAAAATTCGATTTTACGGATGGGCACTAAAATTTATGGACCTTTTGCTACGGGTCCTTTTTGTAAAATAGGTGGGGAGATAGAATCCTCTCTATTTCAAGGTTATAGTAACAAGTCTTACGAAGGCTACCTCGGGCACAGCATCATCGGAAATTGGTGTAACCTTGGCGCTGGTACACAGGCTGCCAGTGTACAACACACTTATGATGAGATAGAAATGTGGAATGAGGGAGATGAACAACTCATCCCTACAGGCACGCAATCTATGGGTGCTGTTTTAGGCGACCATACAAAAACGGCCAATGGAACCGTTTTCACTCCCGGTTCTGTAACTGGTATTTGTGCCAATACGTTAACTCCAGGCATTGCTCCGCGCTTTATTCCCTCTTTTGCCGCATCAGAAAATGGACAGGTAGGCATTACTTTCTCTCCGGAAAATGCCTTTCGTGCCGCTGAACAGATGATGACAAGAAGACAGGCAGATCTTACTTTTCAACAAAGATTACTCTTACTGAAAATTTTTGAGATTACCTCATACCAAAGACCGTGGGAGAAATAAATAGATTTACTGTCCCCTTTTGGAAAAAAATACTAAGTCATCTGATTGAATTTCCGTTGGAAACTATCTCGGGTCAAAATGATTTACCCCTGACCGTTTGCCTTCATAAGGGTCGTTTTCAGTTGTATTCTGAACAGGCTATCTACTCCTGGGATGATCTCTATTCTCAATTTCGCGATGTATTTATTCATCTGTCCCCTGAAATTAAGGATAAAAAAGAAGTACTCTTATTAGGATTAGGATTGGGTAGTATCCCCTATTTGCTGGAAAAAAAAATGGGTGTTGATGCTTATTATACAGCTATCGAAATAGACGAAAACATCATTTATCTCGCAGAAAAATATACCCTGCAATATTTAAATTCAGGCATTAGTTCTGTTCAGGCCGATGCCCTTTATTTTCCGTTCTATACCGAGGAAAAATTTGACCTCATCTGCTTTGATGTTTTCAATGATAATGAGACGCCCTTAGATTTCTTTTCAACAGATTATTTCGAAGCCTTAAAAGAATGTTTAGAGCCTAACGGTTTGCTACTATTTAACGTTCTCAGGGCTCAACAGCCTCCTATAGAAAATATATTGAGCGTTTTCCCAAATGCAGTTCCATTTACATCAAATGAAAATGATGTTTGGATAGCCAAGAATATTTAATATAGAATATTAATTTAAGAAAGTTAAATACAGTATTCCCGTTTAGTCAGATAAAAATTATCAGGGTGTGGTAAAAGCCACAGGAATCTGTTTTCCATTAAAATATTGATGTCCGTTTAGTGCAAAATTAGCTATAAAATCAGCCATTTTATGAGCACTTATAGGTGCTTCGTAGCCTGGAAAAGCTTGCGATAACATTTCAGTTTGCACCGCTCCAAGTGCTAACGCATTCACAGAAATACCTTTGCCACTAAATTCAACGGCTAAACATTCAGTTAATGTCCCTAAAGCAGCTTTAGAAGCACTGTATGCACTCAACCCTGGAAATTTACTGCTTCCCTGAAATCCACCCATCGAAGTAATATTAACAATATGGGCATTTCCATTTAAAAGAAGCCATGGATAAAGAAAACGAATCAACTTTGCCGGACTAAAAACATTCACTTCAAATTGCTTTTGCCAATCTTCTTCCGATTGTTCCACAAACGGTTTATTAACTAAAAAACCAGCGTTATTGATGACAATATCCAGGCCGTTCATAGTATTTAAAGTATTAGACAAGGTATAAAAATCATCCTTTACCAAATCTAATTCAAAAGGAAAAAGACGATGTTCCTTTATAGCCTGATTAAAAACAGGTATGGATTGATCCAGCGGTTTTCTTGCTATAGCTATTACCTCATGATTTTGGTCCAGGAGGAATTGACATAAAAGTTCAAAACCAATACCTTGGCTTGTACCTGTTATTAAAATTTTAGACATATTATAAATCACCTTTTTGTGGACGAATAACTATTTCCTCTATCACGGTATTGCCTGGCATTTCCCAGGCTTTCCAAACGGCATCGGCTACTGCATCAGCTGATAAAATCCGATTTTCTTCTACGGGAATACCGTCCCAGGAAGAGGTTAATGTTTGGCCTGGTAATACCGCTGTTACTTTAATTTCCTTTTCTAAAAATGATTTCCGAAGCATTTTTGTCCAGGCTAACTGAGCTACTTTCGATATGCTGTAAGCGGGACTATCGAAACGGGGTTCATTGGAAACAACACTGCAAACAGAAAAAATATGTGTTCCCTTTTTAAAAGAAGACTGCCATTTTTGACATAAAAAATGATTACTGAGCACATGCAATTGCATAAAATCATCGAGATTTGGACTGTCATCGGAGTTTAACAGTTCGCCCATAGCAAACAGGCCTGCATTGAACACTACAACATCCATTGACGATAAAGTCGCAAGGGCAAACTGCGAAAGAGAGCTTAACTGAGATTTATCCATTAAGTCAATCGAAAAGGTGGTAAAGCGCTGAGTAGGAAATTTTTGTTGTAATTCCCCGCTTCTTGCCTGCAGTCCTTCGATATCCCGGGCAATCATCAACAAATCAAAACCATTTTCAGCAAATCTATTAGCTATTGACCAACCAATACCCTTAGAAGCGCCTGTAATTATGGCAACTGGCATTATTTCTATTTATTTCTTAAACTGAATACGGGTTCTATTTGTTTAATTTAATTAATTTTAACTTTTGATTCGCCGTTAATAAATAAGAAAGTGGTAATAACTAAATTATTAAATCATCTGGGAAAGTACCTTATTTTGATGGGAAACGCCTTTTCAAAGCCTGAAAAGACGTCCATGTACTACAGGGAGGTCATTCGACAGATGCATGACATTGGGGTAGGTTCCCTCATTATAGTTTTTATCATTTCTCTATTTATCGGGGCAGTTACCGCCATTCAGTTTGCTTATCAGCTGGATGGTACTTTAGTCCCTGATTATTATATTGGGTACGTAGTTAGAGATATGACCATTATAGAGCTGGCGCCAACCATCACCTGTTTGGTTTTAGCTGGAAAAGTTGGCTCGAACATGGCTTCTGAAATAGGGGGGATGCGTCAGAAAGAGCATATTGATGCCATGGAAATCATGGGTGTTAATACCGCTGCCTATCTAATAATGCCAAAAGTTTTAGCTGCCGTGATAATCATTCCCATTTTAGTAGCTATCGCAGCTTTTGTCAGTATTGGTGGCGGATTTATCGCATCGGTTCCAACAGGATTGCTTTCAGGACAAGAATTTGTCATGGGATTAAGGTCATTTTTTATGCCTTACAATGTTTTCATGATGTTTGTTAAATCGTTTGTTTTTGCTTTTTTACTCACTTCCATTTCTTGTTACCAAGGTTACAATGTAAAAGGCGGTAGCATAGAATTGGGAAAGGCAAGTACTAATGCCGTGGTTATTAGTGATATCATGATTTTATTGGCAGATTACCTGATTGCTGTTGTTTTAATTTAATATGCTGTACATAGACTTATGATAAAAATTAGCGGTATTTATAAATCGTTCGGAACTACTCCTGTTTTAAAAAACATTTCGACCGAGTTTAAACCTGGAAAGACCAATTTAATTATTGGAAAATCAGGCGCAGGAAAAACAGTCCTATTAAAACTATTGGTTGGCTTAATCGCGCCAAATAAAGGGCAAATTTTTTACGACCAGGTAGATTTCCTACAATTAAAAAAGAAGGATTTAAGGACTTTAAGGATGAAAGTAGGCATGCTTTTTCAAGGCTCAGCTTTATTTGATTCCCTAACGGTGGAGGAAAATATACGGTTTCCATTGGATATGTTTACCGAAATGACGAAAAAAGAAAAATCTGATCGTGTAAATACCTGTTTAAATAGAGTTAGTTTAGACGGGATTAATTCAAAATTCCCTTCGGAATTAAGTGGTGGCATGCAAAAAAGGGTAGGAATTGCGCGGGCCATTGTTTTAAACCCGTCTTATCTTTTTTGTGATGAACCCAATTCAGGACTTGACCCAAAAACTTCTTTAGTCATTGACGAACTGATTAAAGACATTACCATTGAAAACAATATGACTACCATCATAAACACTCACGACATGAACTCTGTGATGGAAATTGGTGATAATGTGGTACTTCTGCATGAAGGTGAAATTTGTTGGCAGGGAAATAAGGATGAAATCATGGCTAGCGATAATGAAATACTACATGATTTTATTTTTGCATCTCCCTTCCTTCAAAGATTGCGTAATGCGGCTGTATCCAATGGTTTTCATATATAATCAAAATAAAGAAAAGCAAATAGTGCTTTTTATCGGTCTAATTATTTAATTTTGTGGATTATTAAATTACACCTGCCCAGGTGGTGAAATTGGTAGACATGCTACTTTGAGGTGGTAGTGCTCGTAAGGGTGTGCAGGTTCGAATCCTGTCCTGGGTACAAAAATAAAAAGGGCGGTATTTAATTTTATGCCGCCTTTTTTTATTCTAATTACTTAAAATATGGATGCAACATTTTGGAATGAACGTTATGTTTCAAGGGAATATGTTTACGGTAAGGAACCTAATTCATTTTTCAAAGATTTCATACATCAAAAATTACGCATCCCTAGAAAATTACTGCTTCCTGCAGAAGGAGAAGGAAGAAATGCCGTCTTTGCGGCACTCAATGGCTATCAGGTAACCGCTTTTGATTTTAGTACAGATGCTAAAAATAAAGCACAACTCTTAGCCAGCGAAAAAAATGTATCTATTGAATACCTGACTTCCGATATATCAACTTTCGATTTTACGGCTGAAACATTTGATGTTGTAGGTTTATTTTTTGTGCATCTGCCACCTGTTGAAAGAACCTCTTTCCATGCATCTGTCATTTCCTCGCTTTTACCCGGAGGATTGATTTGCTTGGAAGCCTTTCATACCGATCAATTAGAATTACATTCAGGAGGGCCAAAAAAGAAAGATATGTTAATGGATGTAGAGCAGTTGGCAAATGATTTCAGATCAATGGATATTTTACACCTGACAAAAATAGAAAGAGTCCTAGATGAAGGTCCTTACCATCAAGGTAAAGCTGCCTTAGTCCAGCTAATAGCAAAAAAGAAGTAGCTTATGACCAAAGCAAAAAAAGGTAACAAAATTTATACCACTTTCGCATTCAAGTGTCCAAAATGTGCTAAAGGTGATTTGTATCCAACGGGTACTTTTTCATTTTCAAAACCCTTTGAAATGAACGATACATGTAACCATTGTGAGCAGAAATTCTTTCCTGAACCTGGTTTCTATTACGGAGCCATGTTTATTTCTTACATATTTACAGGCTGGTTTTCCATTGCGTTTGTTTTGCTTTTACATTGGATCTTTAAATGGAATACTACCGCATCTTTTGCGGCATTAATTGCTGTTTTAGCTTTATTTTTCGTCTATATCTTCAGACTATCCAGATCTATCTGGCTAAATCTAATGGTGAAATATGACCCGCCAACGGATAAATAATTTTAAGCTTTTATTGGAATTAAAATGGATAACGCTCTGGTTTTAAACTATATAAGGACAAAATATCCCCAATTAGCTGAAAAATCACTACAGGATGAAATAGCTTCCGTTGGTAAGGTTATTACTTTTAAAAGTGGCGACATTATCCTCGATATAGGAAGCTATATTAAAAGTATGCCCTTAATCATTTCCGGTTTAATTAAGGCGGTAAGAGAGGATTCCGAAGGAAATGAGATTTTTCTTTATTATCTAGCTGATGGTGAGACTTGTAGTATGTCTTTTACCTGTTGCCTGATGAATAAGAAAAGTGAGATTAGGACCATTGCAGAAGAAGATACCATGTTAATTAGTATCCCTTCAAAGTATATGGACGAATGGATGTCAAAATATGCAAGCTGGCGCAATTGGGTCATGAAAAGTTATGAACTTCGAATGAAGGAATTACTAAAAACCATTGATAGTATCGCTTTTCAAAAAATGGATGAACGCTTGATCGCCTATCTACAAAATAAAGCGGAAAAATTGCATTCAAAAATATTGCATACCACGCATCAGGAAATTGCCTACGATTTGAATGCGTCCAGGGAAGCCGTGTCAAGGTTACTAAAACAATTGGAAAATGATCATTATGTAGTTTTGGGGAGAAATAAAATTGAAATTCTAACCAAGTGAGAAGAAAAAATTATGCGATTTTATACACATAGTTTCTTATCCCTTTTCTTTTCCCTATATTCCTTACCCATTTTTTCAGCCTGCCAGTTTAAATCCCCAAAATTAAACTATTTTCCTCTTATACAGTCATTTATTGTAAATCCAACCGCTCCCGCTTCCCCATATTTCACTTCCTTTAAAGATATATATTTAAAATTTGGGAAGCAAACCATTCTTCAACCCAATGAAAATATTAACGAGTGGTATGAGAGATTTTGCGAAGTAGCTCCTCTTTCAGATATTGAATGGCTAATTTATCAATCTGACTTATCTGATATACAAGAATTAAAGAATGCCGTTATTCAAAACACAGGATTAATCACCTACCTAAGAACCAATAAATTTGCCCGGCATTTAGTGAAAAACAAGTGCCTGGAAACTATTGAATATCTGCTATTTGCCAAGAAATGCGAACCATTTGTTATAGCTGATAAAGATGTATGGCAAACTAAAAAACCAGATATTCAAAATATGGAAGCATTGATTCAAGAGGGTACAAAAGAATTTTTAACCATTGAATCTCACTATATCAGATTAAGAATGGCCTACCAAATCATACGATTAGCGCATTATTCGGGTCAATATAGTAAAGTAAAATACCTGTATAACTATTTTATACCTAAAATAAATCATGCGCCAAGCACCATTCAGTATTGGATTGAAGGTCATTATGCAGGGGCACTTAAAGCACTGGGAGAAAGAGCAAAAGCTGCTTATTTCTATGCCAGAGTATTTCATCATTGTCCCGCAAAAAGAGAATCTGCCTTTTTAAGCTTTGAAGTCAGAACAGATAATGACTGGCTAAGCGCTCTTTCAATGTGTGAAAATGATCAGGAACGCACCGCTTTGTATGCATTAAGGGCTAGTTTTAGAAATAGTAGAGCCGTCGATGAAATGATTAACATTTATAATCTTCATCCAAAAAGCAACTATTTAGAATCTATTCTCATTCAAGAAATAGAAAAACAAGAAAAAAAGCCGGTAGTTGAGTATATTAAAAAACTCGACGCTTTTGTAAAACAAGTGATTGATGAAAAAAAAGTAGCCCATCTGGAAATCTGGCTCCTGGCATTAGGGTATTTAAAATACTTAAATAACGATTATTTTGAAGCCAAATTGGCTTTTAATGCAGTAACAGAATTTACTCAATCTCAAGCTCTTCAGGAACAAATAGCCATATTCAATGTGGCCATTGAAATAAAAGAATGGGAAAAAATAAATGAGGAAGTTGCTCAACGTATATGGGAATTTCAATCTGAAAATGAAGTATTTAATAGATACCCTACCCTTCAGTCATTATTATCAAAACAAGTTTTCCAAAGTTTGAATAATCATGGAAATCCAGGACTTGCTGTGCTATTTAAGTTTGGACTTAATGCCGTAAAAGTTAACCCAAGTGAAGAGGTTATCCGTGATATAAAAGAATTAGCGAAAAAAGAAATTATTAATCCTTTTGAAAAGAGCCTAATGGTTCTTTCAAAAAATCAATTCAATACTAAAATTCAAGCACTTTATGCTACCTGGTTAATGACCTTAAATGAATGGGAGGCAGCTGAAAAAGCCTGGCAGGAAATTCCCCTTGCTGATATCGAATTATTTGGAAAATCAAATCCATTTGTTGAAAGATTAAATGAATGCGTCCATTGTCCGGTAAAATCAAATGAAAGACAATTAACGAAACCACAAATTGTAGCTGAAATGTTAAAACTACAATATGACATTAAAGCTAACAGAACTGAAAGTCCTCAATACTATTATAAAATGGGACTTGGCCTATATAATATGTCCTATTTTGGTTATGCCTGGAACGTCGTCGATTATTTCCGGAGCGGTTCCAGTCTTAAGGCTGAAAGGTTAGAAAATTCCTCAGACATCATTAAACACTCTCTTTTCCCTAACGGGAATAAGGAAAACGTTGATTTATCAAAAGCATTAGGCTACTTTGAAAAAGCCATTACCTTGAGCACGGACAAAGAATTAAGTGCCAGGGCTACCTTTATGGCTGCTCGTTGTGAACAAAAAATGTCTCATGTTACCAAAACAGCTAACAAAAGAAAGTATTTTGCCCTATTGAAAACAAAATACAAGGATAC
>JANQZX010000034.1:99044-108508 GCA_030728245.1 Saprospiraceae bacterium
TTATCTTTAATCATTAGATTTAACAGCGTACTGGCAGCATGGGCAATTTTAGTCCCTGGTCCAAATATGGCGCTTACCCCGGCTTGGTATAAAAAATCATAATCGGCTGGAGGAATTACCCCCCCAACAATAACTTTAATATCAGATCGACCAAATAAAGCAAGAGCTTCTATCGTATCAGGAACGAGTGTTTTATGCCCAGCGGCGAGAGATGAAATACCTAAAATATGAACATCATTTTCAACGGCTTGCCGGGCAGCTTCCTGTGGGGTTTGGAACAACGGACCTAAATCGACATCGAAGCCAACGTCAGCGAAACTAGTGGCAATAATTTTTGCTCCCCTATCGTGACCATCCTGCCCCAGTTTAGCAATCAGAATTCTTGGTCGTCGGCCATCCAATGCTTCCCATTGGTCAGAAAGCTCCATAGCATGAATAAAATCGGCATCCATAGCGAGTTCTTTTCCATAAACACCAGAAATAGTATGATTTACGGGTTTATACCTACCAAAAACCTTTTCAAGAGCATAAGATATTTCACCTAAGGTACCTCTAAGTCTGGCGACTTTAACGGCACCCTCCAATAAATTTCCTTTTCCCGAAATGGCTATTTGTTCAAGTTCCTCTAACGCTATTTCAAGCGCTTGATTATTTCTATTAGCTTTAACTTTATGAAGTCTTTCTATTTGAATATCACGAACCTTTTGGGTATCGACATCTAACAAATTGATTAACGGAACATTTTCGGATGGAAAAATATTCACCCCAACGATTTTATCCTTACCTGTATCAATTCTACCTTGTTTTTTAGCTGCCGCCTCCTCAATTCTCATTTTGGGTAAACCCTGGGCAATAGCTTTTGTCATTCCACCCAGCGCTTCAACTTCCTCAATTAAAGTTAATGCTTTAACCACCAGATCATGAGTGAGAGATTCTACGTAATATGAACCAGCGAAAGGGTCAACGGCTTGAGTGATTCCCGCTTCCTTTTGGAGATAAATCTGAGTATCTCTGGCTATTTTAGCGGAAAACTCAGAAGGTAATGCCATTGCCTCATCCAAGGAATTGGTATGTAAAGACTGTGTTCCACCAAAAACAGCAGACAAGGCCTCTATGGTAGTTCTACAAACATTATTGAAGGGATCTTGTGCCGTTAGGCTCCAACCCGACGTTTGGCAATGTGTTCTTAAAGATAAAGACTTAGCATTCTTCGGATTAAATTCACGCATTAACTTGGCCCAAAGCAATCTCCCTGCTCTTAGTTTTGCGATTTCATTAAAATGCTGCATACCAATAGCCCAAAAGAAAGAAAGCCGGGGTGCAAACTCATCGATTTCAAGACCGGCTTTTAGTCCTGCGCGAACATATTCCAGGCCATCAGCTAATGTATAGGCAAGTTCCAATTCAGAGGGTGCCCCTGCTTCGTGTAAATGATAACCACTAATACTAATAGAGTTATAGCGAGGCATTTTCTTCGTTGTGTAGGCAAAAATATCTGAAATGATTCTAATGGAAGGCTCTGGCGGATAAATAAACGTATTTCGCACCATAAACTCCTTTAGTATATCATTTTGAATGGTTCCCTGAAGTTTTTCCGATGCTACGCCCTGCTCTTCCGCAGCCACAATATAAAAGGCCAAAATGGGAATAACCGCACCATTCATCGTCATAGAAACAGTCATTTCGTCGAGAGGAATCTGATCAAATAAAATCTTCATATCCTCCACCGAATCAATGGCAACGCCTGCTTTACCAACATCTCCTTTTACTCGCTCATGGTCGGAATCATAACCTCTATGTGTCGCTAAATCAAAAGCTACAGACAAGCCCTTTTGTCCCTGTGCCAAATTTCTCCGATAGAAGGCATTACTTTCCTCGGCGGTAGAAAATCCTGCATATTGTCTTATTGTCCAAGGTTTCTGAACATACATAGTTGCATGTGGACCACCTAAAAAAGGAGGTAATCCAGCGCAAAACCCTACATGGCCTACTTCTTTGAGATCATCATTGGTAAAAACCTTTTTAGCGTTTTCTTGTGTATCATTTGAGATAGAAGAACCATTCTCAAACGAAGGAAGAGGATACTCTGCAACCAGGTCGAAGTCTAAAATGTGAGATTCAAAATCAGGAGGTAAAGACATGGACGAATAAATAATTAAAAATCAGTATTTGGTTTCTTTATATCCATTTTTTCAATCCAGATATTTTTATAGAGGACATCATGTCCTTCGGCTTGTAATTTCAATCCACCGGGAACATCTGTAATTCCTTTACCCATATCATTGCCACCATCGATACCAGAATTAGGCCCACCCCATACTTGCTGAATTGGCCAATTGACATGCACCTTCTTACCATTAAAATAGACAGTCACCAAAGCTTTTTCTGTTAAAACACCATTTTTAAATCTGGCAGCTCTAAAATTTATATCATAAGCGTTCCATTTACCAATTCCTCTGTATTCTTTGTATGGCGAATCAGATTCATTTATAATGGCTGCCATGCCGTGTTTTGTGGAATCTCCGTCCAACACTTGAATTTCATATCTATTTTGAAGATAAACGCCACTATTCCCGCCTGGATTAACTATTAGAAATTCAATATGTAATCTGAAATCACGATAAGCCTCCTTGGTAACTATATCCGCTGTTCCGTATTTTCCACCAGCGGCGGTAGGGTCATTGGTATTTAATACTTTACCAGACCCTTGTGGATCATCGACCAGGAACCATTTTATAGGAAGCGTGGCGGCTAATCTTGGCCCTTGCCAATAAGTCCATTTTTCATCAAGCATTTGCCTTGTACCATCAAAAAGAACGTCTGCTTTTGATGAAGGTTTAGCACCTACGTCGAGAGAGCCTTTCTTTTGCATCATTCCGTCCTGACCAAATAAGCCCGTTTGAACCATAACCAAAACAGGAATTAGTAGAAAGCATTTATTTTTCAACATGATTTTTTTATTTATCGGAAAAATACAAAAATAAATCGAATAGCGGTGCCAAAATCAATTATTATGCAGAGGTTGCAAATAGCAAGGCGTTCATTTTTTCAGTATCTAAGGTAGGAGCAAATAAATGAGCTGAAACATTATCTTCATAGATAGAAATTTCCCATTCATCGGCAAAGTCCTTTGCTAAACCAGCCATTTTTGAGGCATAGAGAACCGATTTACCTTTGGACATTAAAAAGTCCATTACTGCAATACGAATTAACTCGTTAGGCTGCTGGCTTAAACACTTTTTTCTTACACTTTCCGCTGTTTTTTTGTTCCACTGCACAGATAATTTATGCGCTAAAGAAGCATGATTATTTATCATATCCGTTCTATAATCTCCCCACTCCATGTTGTTGTTCTGTCTTTCGAAATAAGCAAAATGCATTTTTTCTGCCAATTCCTGATAGGACGTTCTGGACATAATGCGGACTAATTGCAATATTTTTAACACCTCTTTTTCCTCTAAAACAACCGCCTCAGATTCATATTTCAATATTTTCCTGGCTATTTCCATCTTATTTTTTGCGCCTGAATGCAAAACAATTTGCCTGGCTAAAGGCAAGGAAAGAAAATAATCTGTAACACCCTTCTGTTCTGCACGCAGCCTAACACTAAAATCTTTTAAAACGATAGGCCTTCTAATGTCATTATCAAATATGTAACTATCTTTTAACCAACGTTTTATATGAATTGTGAACATGCCAGGATTAAAATCCAACAGATCATGCAATTCTGAAGCTGTTATAGCATAAGAACCTTTTCGGCTCTTATATAGGTTAAGTTCGTTTGCCATTTCATTTAATTTGAAACAAATATATACAATTTGTTTTAATTACCAAAATATTTAAAACATTTTATTTAAAATAAGTGTAAATTTGAATTTTTAATAATATCCTTTGATATTGCATTAAAATTCCTTTATGCTAAAATGCTACTTCAAAGGTTGTCTAAGAATTTCTTTACTTCTGGGTTTGACATTATATGTGCTTCCCCTTTTCGCCCAAGGTTTGCCTGTTCCCCTTGATAATCCTGGGATTGAGTGGATTGAAAGACTGCAAATTAAGTCGGGCATTAGACTGTCATCCCATACCGCTTTAAAAAATTATCAGCGAAAAGCCATTTGGGATTTCACTAAACAATTAGATTCCCTTTCCGATTTGACCAAAGTAGATAAAGCCAATATAGCCTGGTTGAAAAATGACAATAATGATTGGGCGGACTCCACCTATACCAGTCCTGACAAAGGTATTTTTTCTTGGTTTTACCCCAGAAAATATCATGCCTTTGAGGTGAATACCCCTGATTTATCCCTTAGATTAAATCCCATTCTTTATTTACAAGCCGGGCCGATGGGAGAAAAATCGTATTTCTTTAATCAAAGAGGTGTCGATTTTCGAGCTAATCTTGATCGGTTTTACATTGCATTTACCTTGTTGGAAACTCAGGCATTATTTCCCTCTTTCATAGACCGTTTATATGGCCAATACGAGACTATTCCCGGTGCTCACTGGGTTAAAACGGAAGCTTACCCTGAAATCATTGGGTTTCCTTACAGGTATGATTTTCTCAATGGAAAGGGTATCTGGGGTGCAAACATAGGTAAATTTTTAAACGTAGAAATGGGCTTTGGCAACCATAAAATTGGAAATGGGTATCGTTCCCTTTTACTCTCAGATATAGCCACTTATTATCCATATCTGAAGTTAAACTGGCAAGTTTGGAAAATACATTTTCAAAATATTTATAGCCAGTTATCTGCGTCGTCCTCAAATCTTACCCGAGACAGACTCGTTCCCAGGAAATATTTTGCTTCTCATCACATAAGTATTGAGCTTCTGCCAGGATTAGAAGCCGGTTTATTTGAAAGTATTATTTTTTCCCGATCTAATGGATTTGAACTCACTTATCTTAATCCTTTTGCTTTATATCGAGTAACCGAAGGCTCACTTGGCAGTCCTGATAATGTGCTCATTGGTGGTGATTTCCGATGGAATCTGTTCAAATCTGTACAACTTTATGGACAATTTATTTTTGACGAATTTAGATTTGGTGAGCTTTTTGTCGAAAGAAGGGGTTGGTGGGGAAATAAATGGGGCCTTCAGGGTGGTTTGAAATACATAGATTTTCTTGGCATTAAGCAACTTGATTTCCAATATGAATATAACGTAGTAAGACCTTATACTTATGCACAATATAGAGCTGACGACATTTCTTACACTCACCATGCTCAAATGTTGGCGCATCCATTGGGTGCAAATTTCAAGGAGTCTCTTTTCAGAATGCAATATCAACCACATAAAAGAGCTCACCTGGACGCTAAATATTTCCGTATTAATAAAGGTCTGGATGAACAAAACCAGAATTATGGTGGAAATCCAATGGCCGATGGTAATAAAAGGCCGCAGGAGTTTAATAACTTCATCGGACAGGGCTTGAATACCCACATTAATATCATCGCTCTAGATCTTCGCATTGCTTTAGGGCATCAGATATTTTGGGATTTCGGCTATTTTTCGAGAATTGAAAAACAAAGATCAAACCCATTACTTAAAGATGCATATTGGAGAACAGGAATTAGAATGAATGTTGGTACCTGGAAAACGGAATATTAAGTAAGAATTTCTATCTTCGCCTTTGTATTAAAGAATATATCAAAAAAATAGTATGTCTTCTGAAAAAAATCCAAATGTAGCCTATTTCTGCATGGAATATGGCATAGACCAACGTTTTAAAGCTTACGCAGGTGGCTTGGGAATTTTGGCTGGTGATTATTTAAAAGGTGCTCACGATCACCAATATCCTATTATTGGTATTGGTATTCGTTGGAAACAAGGTTATACCGAACAAAAAATTGATGCCTCAGGAAATGCTTATGATAGTTATCATAATTACAAATATGACTTTCTGGAAGATACCGGCATTACCGTTTCCGTAGATATTCGAAAGGTTAAGGTTAACTGTAAAGTATGGAAGTTAACCCAGTTTGGAAATGCAGATTTATATTTATTAGATACGGATATCCCTGATAATCATGACTCATGGATTACAGGACAGCTTTACGGTTGGTTCGGTGAGGAGAGAATTGCGCAAGAAATTGTGCTTGGCATAGGGGGTATTAAAGCTATTAGAGCCTTAGGCTTACCTATTGATATTTATCATTTTAACGAAGGCCACGCTTTATTTGCTGGTTTTGAACTGTTAAGAGAAAAAATGGAGGATGAAGGACTTACTTTTGAAAAAGCCGTTGAGGTGGTAAAAAAGGAAGTTGTTTTTACCACACACACTCCTATAGTTCAAGGCAATGAATCGCACCCAATAGACAAAATCATCTACATGGGAGCTAATCTTAACTTAACAAGAGCACAATTAACCTTTTTAGGCGGCGGCGATCCGTTTAATATGACTATCGGTGCCCTCAGACTTTCAAAAATAGCCAACGGTGTAGCGCAATTACATGGCGAAACATCTAACAAAATGTGGGCTGAAGTTGATAAAAGAGCAGACATTCTGGCGATCACCAATGCTATTCATCTACCTACCTGGGTTGACAATGCGATGATTCGTGCTGCAGAAGATGGTTCTGATCTTTGGGAGCCGCACCTACAAAATAAAAGGGCGCTTATTGATTTTATTGAAGCAAAAAATGGCGTTCGTCTCGATGAGGAAAAATTAATTATTGGTTTCTCCCGTCGTGCCGCTCCTTATAAAAGGTCTGATTTTATTTTTACAGATTTGTCTATCATAGAACCTTTATTACTTGAGAAAAAATTTCAGATAGTATTCTCGGGTAAAGCTCATCCATTAGATGATGTCGGCAAGTTAATCGTTAAAAATTTAGTGGCCATGTCCAGGAAATACCCAAAAGCTGTGGTTTTTCTTGAAAATTATGACATGTCAATAGGTAGAATGCTTACCCGTGGCTCGGATATCTGGTTAAACAACCCAAGAAGACCATTAGAAGCGAGTGGAACATCTGGAATGAAGGCGGCTATGAATGGCGTGTTAAATCTAAGTATTTTAGACGGATGGTGGCCAGAAGCCTGTGTACATGGTGTAACTGGATGGCAGTTTGGTGACGGTTTTGAACATGAAGAAGAGGAGATTCAGGACGCGCACGATTTGAAAGCACTGTACAAAGTATTGTTGGAAGAAGTTATTCCGACCTATTATGAAAATAAGTCAGCATGGATGGACATGATGCGTGAAAGCATTCTGCAGACAAAAGAACCTTTTGCTGTAAAAAGAATGTTAGAAGAATATTATGAATTGCTTTATAAATTTGAAGCTTAGATATAATATTCAAGCCCGAAAGGGTGAGCAAAAGCAGAAAGCCTTTACAGTATTGTAAGGGCTTTTTTTTATATCAGTGCGTTGCAAGTTCTATCTTTCATTATCTAAAAGTATTTTTTGGACAATGATAAAGTTCTATTATACAATCTTTTATATTGAAGCTGAAACCAGAAGCGTAATTTTTATGCTGAAATATTTGGACTAAGAAAAAATTATAAAAACTGATAATTCTTTTAGAGAGATTCTTTTAGCAGGGTCAATATTCTTTTGTTTCCCACAAAACCTGTCACAATTAAACAATCTATCGATACGGGTGCAAAAAGTTATACAAAACTTAAAGAACAACCTTTGGTACAAATGGATTAAAAATGGAAACTTGTACGACATTTAATTAACTTCTTAATTTTCTAATAGTTACATTAAAAATTATCACATTCTAATTTCAACCTTCGTTTGTAGGGTTTTAGTAATAAAGTTTAAAAGGTTATATTTTGGTAGTATGACCTTTGAAGTATTGTAAATGATTTCAGTCAAACCCACTGATTCGATTATTGACTACACTACTTTTCAAAAGCGTGCGGGAATTACTGTAAAAAAGTCTTATTGAAAATTGAAAAGAGTGATATTTTGTTAAATTTCCTGCAGTTTATAATTTTGAAGACTTTCTTTTATATGATATTTGGGATATTTTATGAGCGAAAATCATAATTTTAATTAAGTCAAAAATAAATTAATGAAGGTAGCAATACTTACACTTGGAACGCGTGGAGATGTTCAACCATACGCTGTATTAGGTCAAGCTCTAAAGCTTAGGGGATACCAAGTAACCCTATCTACAGCTAAAAATTTTGAGCAACTTGTAAAATCGTATGATATTGATTATGTACCGATAGAAGCAGACTTTCAGGAACTTTTAAATACAGATGAAGGAAAAAAAATGATGAAAGGAAATCCTTTTGCCGTCAAAAGAAATTTAAATACATGGGTTTATCCTTTAATTATTGATTCATTGACTGAATTTTATAAATTAGCTCGGGAAAGCGACCTTGTTCTTTATCACGTAAAGACATTAGCTGACTGTTTTGCCGACCAATTTCCTCACAAAATGATTAGAGCAAATGTATTACCAATCGTTGAATCAACGAGTGAATTTGGTAATCCTGCATTTAGTGGTCTACCATTACCCAGTTTTTTGAACAGACTAACTTACCAATTAACTAATCTTAGCATTAAACTTTTATCAACACCAATTGGACATTTTAGGGAAAAATATAATATGTCAAAAAAATTTAAAGTTCCAACAGTAAGAAATATTTACGGAATAAGTTCTCATTTCCTCCCAATTCCACAGGACCTATCGACACACTCAAAATTCACGGGATTTTGGTTTGGAACTTCATCAATAGAACTTACAGAACAACTCTCTGATTTCATTAATTCGGGTGAACCGCCATTGCTATTGACCTTTGGCAGTATGCCCTTTAAGAGTAAATTTGATTTACAGGTTGCCATAATAAAGTTAACCGAACAATTTGACACAAGAATAATTGTAGTAAAAGGCTGGGGGCTTAACCAAACAGAGAAACTTGATAATAATCCTAGGATTAAAGTAATATCCTCCGCTCCTTACGAAAAACTATTTCCATTGATGAAAGCAATAATCCATCATGGAGGCATAGGGACTACCGCAGAGTGTTTAAGAGCAGGAAAACCATTTTTAATTTGTCCAATTCTATATCCAATTGGCGACCAGATGTTTTGGGGGAAGCACGCCTATAAGAAGGGACTAGCTGTTAAACCAATCCCTCTCAGTAAAATGACAGAGAAAATTTTCTTAGAAAGTATAAAAGAACTATTAACGAATATAAATCTTTACGTTAAAGCAAGTCAAATAAGCTCACTTATTAACAAGGAAAATGGGATAGAAAAAACAATGTTAGAAATAGAAAGAAAACCATATTAAAATATCCTCCCTTAAATTTACAGCAAGTTTAACTCTTTCATTTCCTGCTTATCACAAACTCAATCATCGCATTATATTTGCATTTTTTTGTTATTTCTTTAACTAACTTTAAAACAAATATCCCTTTTTTGTGATAAAGACCATTGCCCCAACTTCTCCAATGCTGAAAAAGTATATTGATTGCTTCTATATTTATGAAGGCAAGTCCAATTCCGT
>JANQZX010000035.1:0-4321 GCA_030728245.1 Saprospiraceae bacterium
GTATATAAAATGGAAGGATCGAGGGGAGAAAAAACGATAGGATAGGTCCATTGCCATCTTTCCGGTAATGAAGAGGCAGGTTCTCCTGAGAAAAATCGGGGGTAAACCTGAATATCCCGCTTCTGACCATTACTCCTGTCATATCGGGTGAGTAAGGCACCCTGACTCCCTGCATAAAATAAATCTGGATTGGTTGGATGTGGGGCTATATAACCACTTTCTCCCCCACCAACCTCATAAAACCAGCTCCTATTCCCTTCGTTCAGGTGCTTGAACCCCCATCCGTCACTTGGAATCGACAAGGTGGTATTATCCTGTTGTGCACCAGCTACATGATAAGGAACATCCATGGTGGTAGTAACATGATAAAGTTGGGACGTTGGATAATCTTCATCTGTCCATGACTTCCCACCGTTGGTAGAAACGCAGGCTCCTCCATCATTTGAAGAAATCATTCTTTGTGGATTATTTGGGTCAATCCAAAGATCGTGATTATCACCATGAGGCACATTAATTTCGATATCAAAAGTTTTCCCTCCATCTATTGATTTATAAAAATTTACATTCAGGCAATAGACCGTTTCAGGATCGAGAGGATCGGCATAAATACGTGAGTAATAGAAGGCACGTTGCCTTAGCTTCCTCTCATCATTCATTTTTTTCCAGGACCAGCCCGCGTCATCAGATCGATATACTCCACCATCATTTGCCTCAACAATAGCATAAAGTCTGTTAGGATTTGCCGGAGAAACAGTGATGCCTATTTTCCCGAGAGGTGCGACGGGCAGACCTGGATTTTTAGACAAATCAATCCAGGTATCACCCCCGTCCACCGATTTGTATAGGCGGCAACCTTCACCACCGCCCCACATTTTCCAGGTTTTCCTATAAACCTGCCAGGTAGTAGCGTATAATATTTTAGGATTCGTTTTATCAATAATCAGATCAGCAGCGCCGGTATTTGCTCCAACATAAAGCACTTTTTGCCAGGTATTTCCCCCGTCTTTCGATCTGAAAACACCTCTTTCCTCGTTATCTCCGTAGGGATGGCCCAGTGCTGCGATGAAAACGATATCTGGATTAGTAGGATGGATTCTAATCCTGGAAATAGACTGCGTTTCTTTAAGACCGAGATGACGCCATTTCTTTCCGCCATCTTCCGATTTATATACCCCGTCACCCTGGGTAATTGAGCCTCTAAGCTGTGTTTCACCCATCCCAATATAAACGATGTCAGGATTCGTTTCAGCAACAGCTACGGCACCCACTGATGAAGTATTGATTTGCCCATCAGTAACGGGAAACCATTCCTGACCTCCATCGGTTGTTTTCCAAAGACCACCACCTGTTGCACCAAAATAGTACTCTAATGGTCTCCCGGGACTACCCGTTGAACCCAGTGACCTACCTCCGCGGTTAGGTCCAATATTTCTCCATTTCATTTTAGCAAAATGAGAAATATCTGTTTTTAACGTTAAGGATTGAGATAATAAAAAGTCCTTGTTTTTCCCAATAGTTATCAGCAAAAATAGGACGATAATTTTTTTAGTTAAAAGGGACATGCTATTTTTTTTTGTTACCCATTAAAAATAAGGAAAAATTCCAAATAATTTAATGCAAAAATAAAATGATAAAAATCAGCCTCCCGAAAAATCGATATATTTAATTACTATTTGACTTATTAAAATATTTTATTTAATTTTAAATATTATGTAAGAATTATATTTTAAATTTGTTTTGAAAAAATAATATACAGATTATGGCAGAAAACAATTTAACTGATTTTGAAGCACAAGAACTTTTAAGGCAATATAGTTCTGATTTGAGAAAACTTGAATTCCAACTTCAACAAACCAAATTAGCCATTCATAATTTAAAAGGCAAAAGCACCCCAACCGAGAAAGTTTCTACCTTAAAAAAGATGAACAACGAGGTTGATATCATTAATGCTCTTTTTGAAAAGGATGATTTTACCGAATCTAAGGATGTGGTTGCTAAAAAATCAACGTCTAAAATAGCTAAAGTAAGGGAAGCTAAGCCAAAAGTTGAAAAAGCGACAACGAATAAAAAAGTGCCTGGTTCAAAAGGGAGAAAGTCTCTAAACACTCAATGGGACACGGTCGTTTCAGATAACATGGGTACCAAAGAGAATCCAAAAACGAGTAATGAACTATTGCAGGATTTAATTAATGCCAGAGATAAAAAATATATTCTTGATGAAGGAAACACAAAATTGATTCAGCGATTGAATGCATCGTTAACCAAACTTTACAAGCAAAATAAAATTGGAAAGCAAAAAATTGAGGGTAAAAAAGCGTACGTTTATTTTAATAAATAATTAATTTAAGAAACGCTAACTCTTTTAATTTGCTCGTCAATAACAGTACCAATGGGTTTCAAATTTTGAAACCCATTTTCATTTGCAAAAAGAATAAATTCCTCAATATGGAGTTTATCCACTGCCATGAGCAGGCCCCCACTCGTTTGAGGATCACATAAAATATTTAATTGACTATCTGCTGAAACCTCAATTTTGTGTCCATAACTTGCATAATTTCGCTTTGTTCCACCGGGAATGCAACCCTTTTCTAAATAATAATTAATAATCTCCTTATTTAAAACAGGGATAGCCTCAAACTCAATTCGTGCAGAGGTATTTGATGCCTCCATCATTTCTGTTAAATGACCCGCCAGGCCAAATCCTGTGACATCCGTGAGTGCATGAACGTAAGATAAAGCACCTACTTTTTCGCCAAAAATATTTAATTTGGTCATAGATTCTAAGGCAATATTGGCGTGATCACTTAATAATAAGTCCTTTTTTTGAGCCGTAGTTAGTATTCCAACGCCTAATCCTTTAGTTAGAAACAGGAAATCTCCAGTTTTAGCACCTCCATTTTTTTTAAGATTCTCGATGCGTACACGGCCATTTACCGCCAAGCCAAATATGGGTTCAGGGCTGTCAATGCTATGACCACCAGCCAGTGGAATGCCAGCCAGTTTACAAACCTCTTTAGCACCATCTATCACTTTTCCAGCGACCTCTGGGGGTAATTTATCAATAGGCCAGCCTAGTATCGCGATGGCTAAGATGGGAGTCCCACCCATTGCATATACATCGCTAATAGCATTTACCGCTGCAATCCTACCAAAATCAAAAGGATCATCAACAATAGGCATAAAAAAGTCAGTCGTGCTTATTAAGGCCGTTCCATCACCCAAATCCAATACAGCAGCATCGTCTCTTTCTTCATTTCCCACAAGAAGCGCGGGATTAAAATTATTTTTAACCGAACCTTCCAATATTTTATCTAAAGTTGCTGGTGATATTTTACAACCGCAACCGGCACCATGACTATATTGAGTGAGTTTATAATTCATTTCCATCTGAAAATTTTATTAAAGATTGAGCGACAGCTCTTGTTTCCAACGTTACATCGGGGGTGAATAAAAAGCTTCTTGAAAAATCACATTTAAGATTAGCTAAAGGATATGATTTATCATAATAACGTAGTGCAATAGCACCTGCATTAGATAAATCACCAGCTTCAAGATAGGCAACGGCAGCCTGAAGGTGTTGCCCCCCTAGTCTTTTACTAATTTTAACAAATGATGCTATTAATTCAGTTACTGGAAATTCCCCATAAATTTTAACTAAAAAATTTAGTCTCTCCTCAAAAGGAATAACCAGACCAATATATTTTGCCGTTTTGAACTGGTTCCAAAACGCTTCAGGTTGAAAAACTTTACCAATGGATCTCGATTCATTTTCCACCCAAACTCTTTTAGCAGGGTCTAATTTTCTGAACTCGTCGAACAGGTTATTTTCAAATTGTTCCACCGTTGGTTGAAGAAATTCCCCTAAAGAACCGAAAGCAGAACCTTTGTGGTGAGCCAATTTTTCTAAATCAATTATTTGTTCCCCTTGGTCTTTTAACGATTGAAGAATCAAGGTTTTACCTGAACCTGTTGGACCTCCCAGGACGATTATATTCAGTTTAATTTCATCAAATTGTCGATGAATATACTGTCGGTAAGCTTTATAGCCACCTGTGATAAGTTTCACTTCAAATCCTGCCATTTCCAATAGCCAGGCCAAACTGGCACTTCGCTGCCCACCTCTCCAACAATGAATATATAATTTTTTTTCAGGAACAAGTTTATTTGCCCATCGAACATAATCGGCCATTTTAGCACCAACAAACTCGAGGCCCTTTAAAAAGGCAAAATCATGCCCTTTTTTTTTGTATAAAGTACCTACTTCAGCCCTTTCCTCATCGGTAAACAGGGGAAATGACACAGCGCCAGGAATATGACCTTC
>JANQZX010000035.1:4421-17631 GCA_030728245.1 Saprospiraceae bacterium
GAAAAAGTCAAGCCCGTTTTAGAAAAGATTTTTGGTTAGATTTTTTCTATTTATTTTTTAATTTTTTCCTTTTCTCATTAGTCATTTATGCCGCATTATCAAGAGTGGTAGTAAACTTTTTTAATGATGCATTTTATCAAATATTTAACGTAGAGCTAACCTCTTTCAATCCATTGATTGGCGCCCCACTCTGGTTTATTTTACTGGTAGGATTTATTATCAGGGATTTTATACAATGGTGGATTCACCGATTACTGCATAAAGTACCTTTTTTATGGAAATTCCACCAAGTCCATCATTCTGTTGAACAAATGGGATTTGCTGCCCACTTAAGATTTCATTGGATGGAAACCATTGTTTACAGAACGATTGAATACCTGCCTTTGGCGCTTCTGGGCATAGGACTGTACGATTTTTTCATTATTCATCTTTTCACCCTTGCCTATGGGCATTATAATCACGCGAATGTTTCTATTCCCGGAAAATTTGTTGGCTTGTTTCTTGCCGCAATAATAGGAACAGCCATAGTTACCTCTAGCTTCGACATTACTATTTTGAAAGATGCCAACTTATTCACCACGATATCTGCTTTTATACTTATTTGTCTTGCAGGTTATTACGTATTGGGGCCTCGGGTAAAGTATATATTCAACAGCCCTGAAATGCACATTTGGCATCATGGTTTTGACATGCCTAAAGATAAACCCAATGGAATAAATTTTGGACTGACTTTAGCCATTTGGGATTACCTTTTTAAAACCAATTATATGCCTTATAATGGTAGAGATTTAAGATTAGGTTTCCCCGGAATAGAAAAATTTCCCCAACATTTTAGTGGACAATTTTTCCATGGATTCTTAAGGCAGAAAAATTAAATCAAACCTTTTTTCGTCGGTCTAACGATTTTTGCTGGACAATTTCCTGGACTGATTTACCTTTTATCTTACTATCCAGCCAGGATATAATATCCAGATATAAAAAAGGTCTTTTTTCATAAGGATCCAATTCTAATTGCTCCAATCTTTGTCTCAGGCTAAGGAATTCTTCTTTAATACCTGCTGCCTGTATTCTTGGAAGTTTTCTTATAAATCTAAAAATCTCTTTGTGAACCGCACTGAGTTCTTCCATTTTGCTTAAAAAACGATATACCGATTTAACCTGATATTCTACTAATTGCGCATTTCCAAGTTCATAATGAGCAATTAAACTTAAAATTCGTGCGTAAATCTGAATATCCGTTCTGTAATCTGAATTTTTCTCATTTAAAATAAGATTTAAATAAGTAATGGCATTTTTATTTTCACCTGCCCCAAAATATAAACAGGCAATTCTATAATAAAAAACCATGATTCTGTGATTATCCCAATTGTACTGATCACTCTCTATAAGCTCCATCAGTTCAGGGATTATCTGAATACCTTCGGTAAAACTGCCCTCTAGAAAATGTTTTTTAATCAGGTGATTGTATTTAAAAAGGTAATAATTACCTTCCATGTTCATTTCCTTTTCCAGTTGGTAAAAATCTGGAAAAACTAATAATTTTTTCAGGACTTCACAATATTTATCATATTGCCACATGTTAAATAATGCGGTCAATAAGTTATGAAGACCCTTTAAATACAAAATACCATGAATAAGAATTATTTCTTCGTTTTTTTCAAAAATAGAGACCCATCTGGAGGCATATTTGTAGCAATATGGAAAATCTTGTGTCATGTGATAAAACCAAACATGAGCCTGGTCGTGATAAATCTTTGACATAAAATCAAGTTCCACATAAGGAACATTAGGTAATTTTGCATTAAAAAATAGTTTGACCATTTCATAATCTTTAAAATTACGAACGAATCCTATTTTCAAATAAAGACCGTATAGTTGGAGGGAAAGATTTGAAAATTGGTGATTATTTTTGATAACCTTTAATAACTCGATAGTTTCGTTAGTAATGATATCAGCTCTTCCCTCAATACTTCTGGTTATATATTGTCCCTCGATATGCTTTTCAAACTCAAGTATTTCAAGCGATAAGGAGCTAAACTCGGCTTGTTTTGCTTTTAATTTAGCTTTATCCAACATATCGAGCGCCTGTCTGTACAGACCTTTATTATACAAGACACGCGCACAATCCAATAATTCTCTGATATGTATATCCTGAGAACTCTTTGTGCTTAGTAATCTAAGGCTGGTAAGTAACTGTTTATAAAGGTGGGCTTTTAGATTAGAAAGCTGAGTTTTTTTAATTTCTGTTATTTTTTTTAAAATATGGTCTTCGTCATATTCACCCTTTTTTTCAAGAAAATCAAATAGCTGAAGGAATAAAATATCTTCTGAATTTTGATTGCGTTTGACAAACAAGCGAAAATGTCGTTTTTCTGCTCTGGACAGTGAATTAATCAAGGTCACGAGATCATCAGTTTTTTGTTTGGGCATTGTAGAATTTATTTTTACAATTTACACAATTTCAAATTATTAATCACTATTTTGCTCTTTGTTGAGGTGTATTAAAATAGATTATTGAACCTATAACGGCCAAAGAGGTTAGGTAAATTTACGTTCTGCAAACATACAAAATACTACGCACATGGATAATCGTATATATATCTTCGATACCACACTTCGGGATGGGGAACAAGTTCCCGGTTGTAAACTTAATACAAATCAAAAAATTGATATTGCATTAGAGCTCGAAAGATTAGGTGTTGATGTCATTGAGGCGGGCTTTCCCATTTCGAGTCCTGGCGATTTTGCCTCTGTGGAGGCTATTAGTAAAGCTGTTTCTTACCCAGTAGTTTGTGGACTTACCCGTGCCGTTGAAAAAGATATCAAAGTGGCGGCTGAATCCCTTAAGTACGCAAAAAGACCAAGAATACACACAGGAATTGGAACCTCTGACTCTCATATTATCCATAAGTTTAATACCACAAGAGAAAAAATAATTGAAAGAGCGGTATCGGCGGTAAAATATGCCAAAACCTTTGTTGAGGATGTTGAATTTTATGCAGAAGATGCTGGAAGAACGGATAATGTATTTTTAGCGGAAGTCATTGAAGCCGTTTTAAAAGCTGGAGCCACCGTTTTAAATATTCCTGATACTACCGGATATTGCCTTCCTGAGGAGTATGGTCAAAAAATAGCATACCTCCGCGATAATGTTCCAGGTATTGAAAAAGCCATTCTTTCCACTCATTGTCATAATGATCTGGGATTGGCTACAGCTAACTCCATAGCAGGCGCTTTAAATGGCGCCAGACAAATAGAATGTACCATTAATGGTATTGGAGAAAGAGCAGGTAATACCGCATTGGAAGAGGTAGTTATGATTATGAAACAACACCCCTATCTCAATTTGATTACGGGTATTGAAACAAAATTATTAAATCCGATAAGTCATTTGGTCAGGGACAAAATGGGTATGCCAGTGCAACCTAATAAAGCCATTGTTGGCGATAATGCTTTTGCTCATTCATCGGGCATTCACCAGGATGGTGTTATAAAGCAAAGAGATACCTATGAAATCATGGATCCTCGTGATGTTGGTGTAGATACATCAAAAATTGTTCTTACGGCAAGAAGTGGCAGAGCAGCTATTGCTTATAGATTCAAACAAATAGGGTTTGACCTGACGAAAGATGAACTGGATTTAGTTTATTCCTTGTTTTTATCTGTTGCCGACGCTCAAAAAGAGGTAATAAACGAGGATTTGGAAAAATTAATAGCAAAAGTAAGAGTAAATTCACCTGTTTAAATAAAAAAAGTTCTATCATGGCTAAAACCCTGTTTGACAAAATCTGGGATAATCACGTAGTAAATACCGTAGAAGGTGGAACAGCGGTATTATATATTGATCGTCATTTTATACATGAAGTTACCAGCCCTCAGGCATTTGACGGCCTGGCTTCCAGAAATATACCTGTTTTCAGGACGGCTCAGACGATTGCCACTGCTGATCATAATGTTCCAACTCAAAATCAACATTTACCTATTAGCGAACCATTATCTAAGTTTCAGGTAGATAAATTGATTGAGAACTGTGATAAATATGGTGTTTCTCTATATGGTTTAGGTCACCCATATCAAGGTATCGTGCACGTTATAGGACCGGAGTTGGGTATCACTCAACCAGGAATGACCATAGTGTGCGGCGATTCTCACACTTCCACCCACGGCGCATTTGGTTGTATAGCCTTTGGCATCGGAACCAGTCAGGTAGAACAAGTGCTTGCTTCTCAATGTCTTTTACAATTGAAGCCGAAGCAAATGCGCATCAATGTCGAAGGTACGCTTCACCAGGGCGTTACGGCAAAAGATGTGATTTTGTATATTATATCAAAACTTACTACCAGCGGTGGAACAGGTTATTTTGTTGAATATGCAGGAAGTACTATCCGGAACCTCTCTATGGAGGGTCGTATGACAATCTGCAATATGAGCATTGAAATGGGCGCAAAAGGTGGCCTGATAGCCCCTGATGAAAAAACGTTTGACTACGTAAATGGTAAAAAATACGCCCCAAAAGATGCCGCGTTTGACCAGGCAGTAAGCTATTGGAAAACGCTGCCTACCGATGAGGATGCCTCCTTTGATGTAGAATTTACTTTTCAGGCAAGCGATATAATGCCTATGGTAACTTACGGAACTAATCCGGGTATGGGTATGGGTGTTAGACAATCTATTCCAGAACCTTTAGATCCGGCTAATAGAAATAGTTTCGATAAATCATTATCCTACATGGGTTTACATGCCGGAGAATCTCTTTTGGGAAAAGAAATTCAACATGTTTTCATCGGTAGCTGTACCAATTCAAGAATGGAAGATTTGCGATTGGTTGCTGACTATGTGAAAGGAAAACAAAAAGCCCCGCATGTAAAGGCTATGATTGTGCCAGGCTCAAAACAGGTCGAGGCACAGGTTATTTCAGAAGGACTTGATCTTGTTTTTAAAGAAGCTGGCTTTGATTTTAGAGAGCCTGGCTGTTCTGCCTGCCTTGGTATGAATGAAGATAAAATTCCAGCGAATGAATATTGTGTTTCTACCTCTAATCGAAACTTCGAAGGACGACAAGGTCCTGGTGCGCGCACTATTTTGACCAGTCCATTAATGGCCGCAGCCGCAGCGATTAATGGGAAAATTATTGACGTAAGCCTCGATTAAACCAGCCTAATTTTACTCATGGAAAAATTTACTCTATTACAATCTACTGCTGTTCCTCTTCCTATTGAAGATATTGATACCGACCAGATTATTCCCGCCAGATTTCTAAAAGCAACTACACGCGAAGGCTTTGGAGATAATTTATTCAGAGATTGGCGGTATCATCCAGATGGTAGTCAAAAATCTGATTTTATTCTAAATAACCCTATCTATAAAGGGGCCATTCTAGTGGCAGGTAGAAATTTTGGTTGTGGATCCAGTCGTGAACACGCTGCCTGGGCCATAGCTGATTATGGATTCAAAGCGGTGGTATCAAGTTTTTTTGCTGATATCTTTAAAGGCAATGCACTAAATAACGGCCTCCTTCCCGTTACGGTATCCGATAGTTTTTTAAATAAAATATTTGAGGCAATTGAAAATGACTCCAATGCCGTACTTGAAATAAATCTAGAAAAACAATCTATTTCCATTTCAAATAGTTCAGAAGTAGAATATTTTGAAATGGATCCTTATAAAAAAATATGTCTGTTGAACGGGTACGATGATATTGACTTTTTGTTGAGTCAAAAAGCAATCATAAGCACCTTTGAAGAAAACAACCGCTACCCTTTTAATCCAATAAACTAACTATGGAAAAGAATATAGCCGTTCTCTCCGGTGATGGCATCGGCCCGGAAGTCATTGAACAAGCCTTAAAGGTGTTATCTGCCATTGAAACAAAATTTAATCATACGTTCCATACTCAATTTGCTTTGGTTGGCGCCATAGCCATAGATAAAACCGGAAATCCACTTCCCGAAGAAACGCTTGACATCTGTTTACAAAGTGATGCAGTGCTTTTTGGTGCTATTGGTGATCCAAAGTATGACAACGACCCCAGTGCTCCCGTGAGACCAGAACAGGGCTTACTCAAGCTTAGGAAAAGTTTAGGTTTATTTGCCAATGTCAGACCCGTTACCACCTATCCAACACTTTTGTCTTTGTCTCCTTTAAAGGAAGAAAAAATTAAAGGCGTAGATTTTGTTATCTATCGTGAATTGACCGGGGGTATTTATTTTGGTGAAAAAGGTAGAAAGGATGATACGGCTTATGATCACTGCGTTTATTCCAGGGAGGAAATCGCCAGAATTACCATCTTAGCCTTTGATGCTGCGAGACTTAGACGGAAAAAAGTAACCCTGGTGGATAAAGCCAATGTATTGGAAACGTCAAGACTTTGGCGCGATGAAGTAAAGCGTATTTCTGCCCAATATCCCGATGTGGAACTTGATTTTCTATTTGTGGATAATGCCGCCATGCAAATCATTCAGTTTCCCTCTCAATTTGACGTTATGCTCACTGAAAACATGTTCGGTGACATATTAAGTGATGAAGCAAGTGTTATTACAGGTTCTATGGGCTTATTACCCTCCGCTTCTGTCGGTGCAAAAACATCGCTGTATGAACCCATTCACGGATCTTATCCTCAGGCGACTGGCTTAGATATTGCAAATCCTATGGCAACCATTTTATCTGCGGCTATGATGTTAGATTCATTTAATCTGCATACAGAGGCTGAAGTTATCAGAGAAAGTGTGAAAAACTTATTGGAAAGTGGTTATGGTACCGCAGAATTACAATTGCCCCATTCTTGTAAATGTTCCGAAATTGGTGATCTTATAGCAGCAAAAATATTGGCTCTATAATTTTATCCTCCTTCTTACCATTTTCTAGTTGTTTGTTTTGAACGACTTTTCATCTTTTGCGTTTAAAGATTAAAATACCGTTTTATGGAAAACGATTCAAAGCAAGTTTGCCTGAATAACAAGGATATACATTTAGCAGATATTGCGAAAAAAGTTTTTGACAAAAAAAGGATTACACCGGAAGAAGGATTATATCTTTTTGAACATGCCTCTCTTGGTTACTTAGGCACCTTAGCCAATTTTATTCGGGAAGATAAAAATGGGAAGAACACTTATTTTAATAGGAATTTTCATATTGAGCCTACCAATGTTTGTATTTACACCTGCACTTTTTGCTCTTACTCCCGATTAATAAAGGAGAGAAAGGATGGTTGGGAATATACCCTCGATGAAATGATGGATATTGTCCGCAAGTATGATCATGAACCTGTTACCGAGGTTCATATTGTGGGAGGTGTTCTTCCAAAATATGATGTTTCATTTTATGCTGAATTGTTTAAAACGATAAAAAAACGTCGCCCTGATTTACACATAAAGGCCCTAACTCCCGTCGAATATCATTATATTTTCAAGAAAGAAAAAATTAGCTACGAAGAAGGCATGGCACTCATGTTGGAGGCAGGTCTGGATTCTATGCCAGGTGGAGGTGCTGAAATTTTTCATCCTGAAATAAGAGACCAGATTGCTGGTGGTAAATGTTCTGGTGAAGAATGGCTGAGAATTCATGAAGTTTGGCATGATTTGGGTAAAAAATCAAACGCCACTATGCTTTATGGCCATATTGAATCCTATTTTCATAGAATAGATCATCTTGAAAAATTAAGGAATTTACAGGATAAAACAGGTGGATTTCAAACGTTTATTCCCCTGAAGTTTAGGAATAAGGATAATCAATTGTCTCACTTGAAAGAAGTTAGCGCGCTGGACGACCTTCGAAATTATGCGGTGAGCCGCATCTATCTCGACAATTTTGACCACATCAAGGCTTATTGGCCCATGATCGGTAGGAATATGGCTCAATTATCTCTGTCGTTTGGTGTAGATGATATTGACGGAACCATTGATGATACTACAAAAATATACAGTATGGCCGGGTCAGAAGAGCAAACCCCTTCTCTAAGTACCCGCGACTTGGTCAATTTAATAAAAGCGGTTGGGAAACATCCTTTAGAACGGGACACACTTTATAATGTCCTTCATGATTACACTAACGAAACCTTTAAGGAAGACGAAGTAATTAAAGGTTATGTCTCTTTACCTGTTGTTAATAATTAAAAAATGAATAAAAATATTTATATCCTTCGTCACGGTGAAACAGAGAATAATAGACTTGCTATTGTTCAGGGATCGGGTATTGACGGAACGTTAAATGAGAAAGGGGAAGAACAAGCGAAAGCTTTCTATCAAAAATACCAGGAAATTCCCTTTGAATTGGTGGTAACATCGACCCTTCAAAGGACGCACCAAACGGTAAAATCTTTTATTGATAAAGGCATACCCTGGGTACAATTACCTGAAATCAATGAAATGAACTGGGGTATCCACGAAGGTAAATCGTATGCAACCTGGATGGAGCAACCCTACAAAGAAGCTATAATCGATTGGCAAAGTGGTCGTTATGAGACAAGGCTTGAAAATGGAGAGAGTGCTGCTGAACTAGCTGCGAGAATGGAGGTGTTTATGCAGTGGCTTGAAAGCAGAGAGGAATCCACTATTTTAGTTTGTAGCCATGGTAGAGCAATGCGTTGCATGATGACTTATTTTTTTGGTCTCCCCGTATCGGAAATGGAAAAATTTAGCCACAAAAATACCGGTTTATACCAATTTTTAAAAGATCAAAATGGCTTTAATTCTGTTTTAATGAATGATATAAGCCATTTAAATTCCGACAATGGCTTTCCCTTCTAATCAATTATCAGAAAAAATTAATATTGCAGCGGTAAGCTATTTGAATACCAAACCTCTATTATATGGTTTATTGAATAGTCCCTTGTCGGGGAAAATCAACCTAATGCTGGATATCCCATCTGCCTGTGCCAGTAAAATGATCCATGGAGAGGTAGAACTAGCACTTATTCCCACTGCTGTAATTCCTCAAATACCTAATGCCATTTTGTTTTCTAATTTCTGTATTGGTGCTCAAAACAAAGTGAAAACAGTTGGCATTTTTTCATATAAACCTATAGATCAAATAGATACATTAATCCTTGATTTCCATTCCCGAACATCTGTCCTTCTTGTTCAAATTTTATTAAAAGAGTACTGGCAACAAAAACTCCATTACATAGCAGGGCAACCAGGGTTTGAAAATCATGTTTCTGAAAATATAGGCCTTCTTATCATTGGGGACAGAACGATGGGGTTGCACGAAAAATATCCTTATTTTTATGACTTAGGTGAAGCCTGGCGGGAACATACCTCCCTACCCTTCGTGTTTGCTGCCTGGGTAAGTAACCAAAATTTAGGAGAAAATTTCGAAAACGATTTTAATAATGCCCTTAATGCAGGATTAGCAGCAATACCTGAGCTACTCTTGCTCTTACCCGATTCGCCTACCGGTTTTGACTTAAAAAGCTATTTTTCAAATAATATATATTATCATTTAGATGAAGATATGAAAGCGGGAATGTCCCTGTTTTTTGAAAAATTAGACCAATATTCAAATCACTTATTTCAATAATTATCATGAATGAAATCATTCTGGGAGGTGGCTGTTTCTGGTGTCTTGAAGCTGCCTTCCAATTACTTAAAGGAGTAGAATCTGTTCAATCTGGCTATGCCGGGGGAACTAAAGAAACCGCTGCTTATAAAGAGGTATGTTCAGGACAAACAAATCATGCCGAGGTTGTTAAAATAATATACGATTCGGAGATAATCAGTTTAGATGACCTTTTAAGGGTGTTTTGGCAAATTCATAACCCTACAACCCTAAATAAGCAAGGAAATGACGTGGGGCCTCAGTATCGGTCTATCATTTTTTATGCCGATGATAAAGAGAGAGAAATAATTGAATTATCTATAGAAAAGGAAGCAAAACCTATCTGGGGTTCTAATATTGTAACCTTCATAGAAAAAAGTAAGGAATTTTATCCGGCAGAGGGGGAACATAACAACTACTTCCAAAAAGTGGGTGATCGAAATCCTTACTGTACTTATGTAGTTAAACCCAAAGTGACCAAAGTCATTGAGAAATTTAGCGATAAGTTAAAAAACTTATAGAATAGTAGGCGGAAAATGCCGCATATTTGTCTATCTTGGAAAATAAGGTGGGCAGCTTTATAGCAAATAAGGTAATTATCATTGATATTTGTTGAAAAATTCTAAAAATGAAGGTAGGAATAGTAAAAGAAAGCAGAGATCCCCGGGTAGCCATTGTACCCGACACTCTTTCTAAATTGTCCGCGCTAGGCGTTTCTGTGATTATGGAAGCGGGTGCCGGGGATGAATCCTTTTTTTCTGATAATGATTATGTTGGGGCAACGGTATTGAGCCGTAATGATGTCTTGAAACAAGCAGACATCATCGTTACATTCAATCCACTATCGCAGGAAGAATGGAAGTTGGTCAATCAAAATGCCATAATGATATCCCAATTTGCCCCATTTGCTGATGCAGAGGCAGTTCCAAACTTGTTGAAGGAAGGAAAGAAGGCATTTAGTATGGATATGATTCCCAGAACTACGCTGGCTCAATCAATGGATGTTTTATCTTCTATGGCCTCTATTGCTGGCTATCAGGCGGTACTGGTTGCCGCAGCAAAACTCCCCCGGTATTTACCTATGTTGATTACCGCAGCAGGAAGTATAAAACCATCTAAAGTTTTAATTTTAGGCGCCGGGGTTGCGGGACTACAAGCTATTGCCACGGCCAAACGACTGGGTGCGATTGTGGAGGTTTTCGATACCAGGATGGCTGTAAAAGAAGAAGTACAAAGTTTAGGAGGTAAGTTTATTGAGGTTGAAGGAGCAAAAGACGACAAAAGTGCTGGTGGATATGCCGTAGAGCAAACGGAAGAATTCCTTGCCAGACAGAGAGCTGAAGTTCAGGCCAGAGCTATAAAATCTGATATTATTATTACCACTGCTCAGGTAAGAGGTAGAAAAGCACCTATTTTACTAGAAAAAGAAACGGTAAATCAAATGAGAGCGGGTTCTGTTATCATTGATCTTGCGTCATCTACCGGTGGAAATTGCGAACTTTCAAAAGACAATGAAACGATTGTTGTTAATGGAGTAACCATTATTGGAAATTCTCAATTGGCCGCACAAATGCCTCAGGACGCAAGTTTTCTATATAGCAACAATGTCTTGAATTTCTTAAAGACTATGGTTCGGGAAGGTAATCTACATGCTGATTTCAATAACGAAATCATTAAAGGTGCTTGTATAACCCCTGAGTTATTCGCTTAATTTTATAAAATAACGATTTTTTATGGAAAATTTTTATGGCTTTTTTTTAGATAATTTGCTGATAATATACTTATTAGCTTTCACCGTTTTATTGGGATTTGAGATTATAGCAAAAGTTCCAACCGTTTTACATACCCCTTTAATGTCCGGTTCCAATGCCATAAGCGGCGTGGTTGTCATAGGGGCCATCTTATTGGTCCGTTTAACAGAACCAACAGATTACCTTACCCTTTCTCTTGGATTTACTGGAATTGTATTAGGTATGATTAATGTGGCTGGAGGATTTGTTGTCACAGACAGAATGCTTGAAATGTTTAAAAAGAAAAAGAAATAATACTATGCTACTTACTTTTATTATAGAGATTTTTTTCCTTTTAGGTTCTATTGGCTTTATTTGGGGGCTTCGATTGATGAGTTCACCAGATACAGCAAGAAAAGGAAATATGTATGCCGGCATTGGAATGATACTGGCTGTTATCGCTGCTTTAATTATGCCTTTGGAGGGCACTGTTTCAAATAATTATGCGTGGATTTTTGCAGCACTGCTCGTAGGTAGTATTATTGGATACTACTCAGCTATTAAAGTAGCTATGACATCTATGCCTCAAATGGTTTCCATATTTAATGGATTGGGTGGTGCATGCGCTGTTGTTTTAGGATTAGCTGATGTTCTACATTATTATGATGGAACCAAAGTGGTCGATACGCTTGGTTTTTTCACCGTCCTGTTAACCTTATTCATTGGTGGTGTTGCTTTTACTGGTAGTATTTTTGCCTACGCCAAATTAGAGGATCTTATTGACGATAAAAAGGTAACCTTACCTAAACACAGTGTTATCAATATGATTATGCTTGCTGGTCTTCTTGGATTAGGTGCCTATATACTAATGCAGGGTGAAGCCATAGGAATGGAAGCAGCGATTATTTTCCTTGTTATTTCATTAATCTATGGCGTTAGTTTCGTAGCCCCAATTGGTGGCGCTGATATGCCTGTCGTTATTTCTCTGCTTAATTCATTTTCCGGTCTTTCAGGAGCCGCAGCAGGAATACTATTTGATAGCCAATTCATGGTTGTGGGTGGTATTTTAGTAGGTGCATCCGGTACTATACTGACGGTAATGATGTGTAATGCGATGAACCGTTCCATCTGGAATGTTTTAATTGGTGGATTTGGTGGAACTTCAGCGATTGGTGCTACCGCAACAGGTGGAACTGTAAAGGAAATTTCTTTAAATGACGCTTCCATTCAACTCTATTATTCTCAATCAGTTATAATTGTACCTGGCTATGGATTAGCGGTTGCCCAGGCTCAAAAAATTTGTAAAGAAATTGATGACCAGCTGTCAGCCAATGGTGTTGAGGTTAAATACGCTATTCATCCTGTTGCCGGTAGAATGCCTGGCCACATGAACGTACTTTTAGCAGAGGCTGATGTACCTTATCCTAAATTATTAGACCTTGACGAGGCAAACAGTGCGCTAAGTTCTGCAGATGTTGCCATCATTGTAGGTGCCAATGATGTGGTAAATCCAGCGGCAGAAAATGATCCGGGAAGCCCCATTTATGGTATGCCTGTACTAAAGGTATGGAACGCCAAATCGGTTATTGTTCTGAAAAGAAGTATGCGGTCTGGCTATGCTGGCATTGAAAATCCTTTGTTTTTTCACGACAGAACTAAAATGTTGTTTGGTGACGCAAAGGATGTGCTTAGTAAATTAAACAGTGAAATTAAATCTCTTTAAATATTAAAATCATGGATTGGATTATTGCAAATTATTTATTGGTTTTACTGGGTATTTTTGTATTCATGTCTGGCATGTTTACCATCAAACAACAAACCGTTGCTATCCTGGAAAGGTTTGGTAAATTCCACAGCATTAGAAAGCCCGGATTACATTTTAAAATTCCTGGAGTGGATAAAATTTCTGGAAAAATTTCCTTGAAAATCCAACAACTGGATGTGAA
>JANQZX010000035.1:17731-107290 GCA_030728245.1 Saprospiraceae bacterium
GAGTGGATAAAATTTCTGGAAAAATTTCCTTGAAAATCCAACAACTGGATGTGAATGTTGAAACAAAAACAAAAGACAATGTATTTGTAAAAATCAAAGTATCCGTGCAGTTTAAAGTCTTGGAGGAAAAGGCTTACGACGCATATTACAAGCTGGATAACCCTACCGAACAGATTACAGCTTATGTGTTTGATACTATTCGTGCTGAAGTACCAAAATTAAGATTAGATGACGTTTTTGAAAGAAAAGATGATATCGCTGTAGCCATCCGAAGAGAACTCGAAGAAGCTATGAACACCTACGGTTATGGTATAGTTAAAGCACTGGTTACAGATATTGATCCTGATCATGCGGTTAAAAATGCAATGAATAGAATCAATGCTGCGGAAAGGGAGAAAATAGCAGCTGAATATGAGGGAGAATCAGAGCGTGTCAAAATTGTTGCTAAGGCAAGAGCTGATGCTGAAAGTAAGCGATTACATGGACAAGGTATTGCAGATCAACGCCGGGAAATTGCCAGAGGCTTAGAAGAATCTGTCCATCTTTTAAATAAGGTGGGAATCAATTCTCAGGAAGCCTCTGCATTAATTGTAGTAACACAACACTACGATACCCTGCAATCTTTAAGTGAAAAGGTGAATAGCAATCTTATTTTGTTGCCAAATAGTCCTACGACGGCAAGTGATATGTTAAACACAACCATTACGTCATTTGCTGCTTCTCACCAACTTGGAGAACAACTTAAACTTAAGAATCCAATGCCAAAATTGGAAGAAAAGATTATCTTGAAAGAATAAATTTTTGAACCGAATTATTGATTTGAAACTAATCTACTTATGCACAAATTTATCATTACGCTAGGACTTTGTATGTTATTCATGCAGGTTCAAGCACAAGAAGATCCCTCCAAGGATCCAGCTGCTGCGGCAAAAAAGCCGGCTAAGGCAAAATCTTTTTCCGATATTATTCCAGCAGACGCTGTTACTGACGCCGGACTTTTTACCATTCACAGAGTGGGGCAAAAATACTTTTTTGAGGTTCCAAAAGTGATTTTAGGCAGAGATATTCTTGTTGCCAGCGTAATTTCCGGTCATGTAAAGGGACTAAATTTTGGAGGTGCAGGTATGCGTTCCAGACCTCAGCAAATCGTTCGCTGGTATTTACAAGACGAAAAAGTTTTATTGAAATCTGTAAGTTACGATGCTATTGCAGATCCTTCTCTACCCGTTGCGAAAGCAGTTCAACGAAATAATTTTGAACCTATTATCATGGTCTTCGATCTCGCTACGTTATCAAAAGATTCAAGTGCTGTCGTATTTGACGCTACAGGTTTATTTACGTCTGACATTCCTATGATTGGTCCACTTACCAAGGCTGAAAAAAGGAGTTTCGAAATACAGGCCTTAGATGCTAAGAGATCTTACGTAACCAGTATGAAAAGTTATCCTCAAAATACAGAAGTAAGGCATGTACTTACTTTTACGGGAACTAACATACCTGATAATCAGCTGACTAATACGCTCAGCATTGAAATGAATCAATCATTTATCTTGTTACCTGAAAAGATATGGCAGCCAAGATTTTTAGATAAACGCGTAGGTTATTTTTCTCTTTCAAGAACAAACTATGGTTTAGATGAGCAGAAAGCAGCTAAACAAACTTTAATAACCCGCTGGAGGCTGGAACCCAAAGACCCTGCTGCTTATTTCAGAGGAGAATTGGTTGAACCTGTTAAACCTATTGTCTATTACATCGATCCGGGTACCCCTATGGAATGGCGTCCTTTCCTTAAGAAAGGTATCGAAGATTGGCAGGCTGCTTTTGAAACAGCAGGTTTCAAAAATGCCATCATTGCCAAAGACCCTCCAACACCAGAAGAAGACCCGGAATGGTCTCCTGAAGATGTTCGCTACTCTGTAATACGTTATATTACCACTGATATCCAAAATGCCGTTGGCCCCCATGTCCATGACCCAAGATCAGGCGAAATCATTGAATCTGATATCTTATGGTATCATAATGTGATGAACCTACTTAGAAACTGGTTCTTCATTCAAACCGCAGCAGCTAATCCAGAGGCAAGAACGCCTAAATTCAAACAGGAATTAATGGGTGAATTAATTCGCTTCGTTGCCGCTCATGAGGTAGGTCATACCTTAGGATTACCACATAATATGGGTTCTAGCTCTGCTTACTCCGTAGATTCCCTTCGTGCACCAGGTTTCGTTCAAAGAATGGGCGTTGCTCCTTCTATTATGGATTATGCCCGTTTTAATTATGTAGCTCAACCACAGGACAAAGGTGCAGGTTTTTACGCAGCCGTCGGTCCTTATGATAAATGGTCTATTGAATGGGGATACAGACTAATCAAAGATGCCAGTGATCCAGAAAAAGAGAAACCTACCCTGAATTCATGGATTCTTAATAAAGCGGGTAATCCAATTTACCGCTATGGTCAACAGCAGTTTAATACTATTGATCCAAGTGGTCAGACAGAAGATATTGGCGATGATGCTATAAAAGCTTCTGATCTTGGCATTGAGAACTTAAAGGTCCTTACCAGTAAACTCGTAGATTGGACTGTAAAACCAGGTGAAGATTTTTCTGAACTTACCGAACTATATACCAACATGGCGGGACAATTTCGCCGTTACATGGGTCACGTTGTAAATAATATAGGTGGTACCTACGAATATGACAAAACGGGAGAACAAAAAGGTCCTGTTTATGTAAACGTTGCCCGTGAAAAACAAGTTAGAGCGATGCAATTCTTCGATCGCCAGTTGTTTACGACTCCTTACTGGATGATTAATAACGAAATTCTTGGCAAAATTGAGGGATCTGGTACAATGGACAGGATAAGATCTCTTCAAACTTCTACACTAAGCGCGCTCTTTGCCCAGGATAGAATGAAAAGATTGTCAGAACAGGCAGCATTACAAGGTAAAAAAGCATATAGCTTAAGTGACCTGTTTTTCGATAGTAAAAAAATGATTTTCAGAGAGTTAGACTTACATACTGTACCTGATCCATATAGAAGAAATCTTCACAGAGCATTCCTTGATAAGTTGGCAAGCCTTCTTACGATGGATAATATGGATGTGTCACAATCTGATATAAGTTCGTTGGCAAGACTAACCGTTAGTCAGGTAAAAATGGCTGCAACGAGAGAATCTGCTTCGACAACAGATGCAACAACAAAAGCGCACTATCTAGACTTGGCACAACGTGCTACCTTAATTTTAAGCGGAGAATATCCTAAACCAGCTTCTCCTCTTATTGGAAGAATGCCTTCATTTGAATTACAAATGAAAGGTTGCTGGGATAATTCCTTAGAGGAATAAGTTATTCAATCTAAGAAAAGCCCATTTGATTAAGTTCAAATGGGCTTTTTTATTTAAAACTGAGCTCTAACCTTTATTTCTTTGAATTTTTCCATTCCTAAGGAAGTGAAGTGAGGCGTAAATATCTGCCATATAATCGCCAAGAATTCTTCTTTGCTTAAGGCATAATCTGTTTCCCGAAGCAGCGTATCTTGTACGGACCAACTCGCAAGAAACAACCACATTTTAACGGCAATTCTCTTGTGATTGTGATCGCTTGAATCTTCATGACAAATACCCTGTTGAGCCCAAACAGAAAGTTGATTAATCATGTCCTCTATTCTTGAACCCACCAATGTTTTTCTTAATCTTGCAAATTCCGGATAATGGGAAATAAACAAATGAATATCTCTGGTAATAAATCCATATTTTTCCTGAACCATAGGCACTCTTTCAAAAACAGAATGCAAGTCGCTTAAATCAAATGGAATCCGGGGAAGATGACTAATTTCCAACATCATCTGATGATTAAGTTCTTCCATTAAATCGTTCCAACGGGGAAAATAATAGGTAACATTTCCAACGCTCATGTCAAGGGCGTCGGCTATCTCTCGCATACTTACATTCGGAATACCCTTCTCATTTAATAAATCAATAGCCTTATATATTATTCTTTCCCGGGTTTTCATTGTAAAAGTTGAATAGCAAAATCATTTGCGCGAAATTACTTAATTTTGCGACATCAAAAAATAAAATTCGATGAACGAAACATTAGATCCTTCTAATTGGGATGAAATGAGGCAGTTAGGACACCTTATGGTAGATGATATGATTTCGTATTTATCGACCATAAGAGATCAACCCGTTTGGCGTCCAATACCCGACGAGGTCAAAGAAACTTTTAATACCAGCATACCACATAATCCAACGAATTCTTTAGCTGTTTACGACGATTTTAAAAAAAATATACTTCCCTATAATAAAGGAAATGTGCATCCCCGCTTTTTTGCTTTCGTTCAGGGAACAGGCACCCCAATGGGTGTTTTTGCCGAAATGCTGGCCGCAGCCATGAATCCCAATCTCGCTATTGGTGAACATGCTGCCATGTACGTTGAAGGTCAGGTTTTAGATTGGTTCAAGGAATTTCTTGGCTATCCGGCCGATGCCTCTGGTATTTTGCTGAGCGGTGGTTCCATGGCAAATTTTACCGCCTTAAATGTGGCCCGAAACAATATTTTGCCAGAAAATATCAGAAAATCAGGTTTGCATGCCGTTGAAAAACAACTTGTAGCATATTGCTCAACAGAATCTCATAGTTGTATTCAAAAATCTATCGAGGCCTTAGGAATTGGAACAGATAACCTTCGGAAAATTCCTGTAAATGAATCCTTTCAAATTGATGTCACAGCCTTAAAAAAACAAATACAAATAGATAAAGAAAATAATTTATTACCATTTTGTATTATTGGAAATGCAGGAACAGTAAACACAGGTGCCATAGATCCTCTGGACGAATTACTCGCTATTTGTAAAAGTGAAAAAATATGGTTTCACGTGGACGGTGCCTTTGGTGCTTTAGCTAAAGTAGTTCCCACTCTATCTGCTGCCTTAAAACCTATCGAGGAAGCGGATTCCGTCGCTTTCGATCTTCATAAATGGATGTATATGCCCTATGAAGCAGGTTGTGTGTTAATAAAAAATAAAAAAGCACACAGAGATACCTTTGCTTTAAATCCTTCCTATTTACATACAGATCCAGGCGGTTTAGCCGGAGGGCCGGAACCATTTAATAATTTCGGCATTGAACTTTCCAGAGGATTTAAGGCTTTAAAAGTATGGATGAGCATAAAAGAACTTGGAAGCCTCGCCTACATCAGAATGATTGAAAAAAATTGTGTGCAATGTCAATATCTGGGGTCTCTAATTAGTAGTCACCCACCTTTACAGTTAATGACCCCTGTGTCTATGAATATCGTTTGCTACCGGTTTCAATTTCCAACAGATGATTTAACAGTACAGAATAATAAGAATAAAAAATTACTCCTCGAATTACAAAATCAAGGCATTGCAGCCCCTTCTTCGACCATTCTAAATGGTCATTTTGTTATACGAGTGGCTAATGTGAACCAGAGAAGTCAACAAATTGATTTTGATATTTTAGTAAGGGAATCTTTGAGAATTGGACAAGATATATCCAATAATTTACTCTAAATAATCGTGGAATTATGAGCAAAATGGGAAAAGTTTTAGTGGCAATGAGTGGAGGTATCGATAGTACGGTAACTGCCATTTTATTACACGAAATGGGGTATGAGGTTGTTGGAATTACAATGAAAACATGGGATTATGCGCAGTCGGGCGGCAGTAAAAAGGAAACAGGGTGTTGTAGCCTCGATTCAATAAACGATGCCAGACAAGTGGCCGTTGATATGGGTTTCCACCATTTTATTCTGGATATTAGAGATGAATTTGGCGATTATGTTATTGATAATTTCGTGGACGAATACATGGCTGGAAGAACCCCCAATCCCTGTGTATTGTGTAATACTCACATTAAATGGAATGCATTGCTCAAAAGAGCCAAAGCCCTCGATTGTGAAACCATAGCAACGGGACACTATGCAAAAATCAATAAAAACGATGACCGATACTATATCTCTAAAAGCAAAGACGCAAACAAAGATCAATCTTATGTTTTATGGGGCTTAACTCAGTCTGCCTTGGCAATGAGCCAATTTCCATTAGGCGATTTAACGAAGCCGGAAGTTAGACAACTTGCTCACGACGCTGGATATACCGATTTAGCAAAAAAAGGGGAAAGCTATGAAATCTGTTTTGTCCCCGATAATGACTATCGCAATTTCCTCCGAAGAAAAGTAGATGGACTGGATGATTTGGTAAAGGGAGGACATTTCGTAGATAAAACAGGTAAAATATTAGGTAAACATGAAGGCTACCCATTTTTTACTATAGGTCAAAGAAAAGGGCTGGGAATGGCCTTTGGACAACCTATGTTTGTTTCAGAAATACGTCCCAATGAAAACGAGGTAGTTCTTGGCCCCGTTGAAGAATTGACAAGAAATGGATTAAAAGTCAGGCAACCAAATCTTCAAAAATATGCTTCAATTTCCCCTGATCTGGAAGTTATTACAAAAGTAAGATACAAAGATACAGGTACCCTGGGAATTCTAAACTGGACCGATGAGCAATTACTGGGCATCGAATTTTTAGCCCCGGTAAATGGCATTGCTCCCGGGCAATCTGCCGTTTTTTATGAAGGTGACGATGTCGTAGGGGGTGGAATTATTCACAGTAGTTATTTACCAAAAATGGATGTACAATGATTGAAATAGGAAAATGTGGAAAGCCCCACGGGCTAAACGGTACGTTAAAATGCCAGATAGATGAAAGATACCTGGATGATGTGCTTCAGGCAAAGGCGATATTTATTGGCGTGGGCGCTAACCCAATTCCCTATTTTATTGAATCTGCGAGAGAAGGTAATAGCTTTTTAGTAAAATTAGAAGATGTTAATTCTAAAGAAGATGCAGAGACCTTAGCACATAAACCTATTTTCCTGAGAGAAGAAGATTTGATGGAACATGAGGAAGAGGAGGAGGATGAATTCAGCGACGATCGGTATGAAAAATGGATTGGATATACCATTATTGATGAAGAAATGGGCCTAATAGGAAAAATAGACCAAATACTGAGTTTGCCCGGGCATTTTACTGCATTAACAATGCATGACGAAAAAGAAGTACTTATTCCACTTCATGAAAGCCTGATAGTAAGAATTAATAAAGAAAAAAAAGAATTGGTTTTTAACTTACCATCAGGCTTATTAAACCTTTGATTCATTTATTTTTTCGAATCTCCTGGTTGTTTTATTTCGTAATCTTCTTTTTCCTTTGCTACTTTAACCATTTTCTTAACATCGTCAAGAAGTTTCTTTGCATCATAGATAATACCGTCCTTGATAGTATATCTCACTCCACCTACTCTGATAATTTCGTTATTATCATTTAATTTAATGGCACCCATGCCATAAAGAACTTGTAGATTTTCGAGTGGATTTTCGTCAACAATCAACATATCTGCGAACTTACCTACTTCTATGCTACCCAATTTATCAGCAACGCCTAAGGCTTCTGCACCATTTAAAGTAGCAGAACGAATGATTTCGAGAGGATGAAAGCCAGCTTCTCTTAATAATTCCAACTCTCTAATAAAAGCGAAACCATAGAGTTGAAAAATAAACCCCGAATCAGAACCGGCTGTTACGCGCCCTCCTCTATTCTTAAATTCTTGTAAAAAGGTCATCCATAATTTATAATTTTCTTTCCAGGCGACCTCTTGTTCTGTTCCCCAGCTATGCCAGTAGGAACCGTGGGAAATTCTGCTCGGCAAATAAAATCGCCAAAGAGAAGGAAGCGTGAATTCCTCATGCCATTCCGCACGACGTGCGCGCATTAAATCTCTGTTTGCCTCATAAATATTAAAAGTAGGATCTATGGTAAAATCAAGGGCAATAAGTTCATCCATCACTTTGTTCCAATGATCAGAAAAGGGGGCTGCCGCTTGTTTCCAGAGATTTCCAGCACCTTCAAAACGATGTTGTTCGTTCTGGTAGTTATAATTTAGGGGATAATTCTGAACGGTTCTGTCATTAAATAAAGCCTCAGGCAGTCCATACCAGTGTTCCATAGTGGTCAAACCAGCTCTGGCCGATTTTAAAACATTCCAGCGAGCGACATCCATTTGTGCATGATGACAAGCTGAACGCAAGCCAATTCTTTTATTTTCCCTCAGCGCGGCATCCATAATTTCAGGCGCTGCACCAAAAAATTTAATCCCATCAGCCCCTTTGGCTGCATTATCATTTACCCATTCAATCGCCTGAGCTGGGGTAGTGATTGGATTTTTGGCACCTGAACCAAAAGCATTATAAACAAATAGTCGGGGCGCCGTAATCTCGTTTGCCAGGCTAAGTTTTTTATGCCTTAATGTCCAATCGAGACCATTTCCGGCGGCGGGATCGCGAACGGTAGTTATACCATGCCCCATCCATAGCTTAAAAACATATTCACCTCCAGCACCTTGAGCCGCTCCACCGCTATGTCCGTGCATGTCAATCAAGCCAGGAAGTAAGAATTTACCCGTACCATCGAGTTCTCTTCCCCCCTCCTTTAAGACCGGTCTATTTTTCTCTGGAATGGGAACGCCAGGATAACCAACTACACTTACTTGCTTTATTAAATTATTTTCTACTACTATGTCAACCGGGCCAATAGGCGGTGCCCCATTACCGTTAATTAAGGTAATCCCTCTAATAATTAATTGATTATAAGGTCCCTCACCTTCTTTTACTTTCGGAGCGTCTGCAATTTGACCAAATGAAAAAAAGAATAGTGATGAAAAAACTATGATTAATAAAAGTCTCATGTTTATTTTTTTAAATGATTATCCATTCCCTTATTCCAAATATAACTCATTTTTCGGTTAATTCAATTCCCCTTTTTTAAGTTATATTTGTAAATATTTTATTTTTATGTATTTTAAATACACCCTAATTTTTTCGGTAACTTTTTTAACCAGTTTATTGGCATCCATTCCTTTTGGACCAATAAATTTAAATGTGATTTACACAACCGTTCAAAAAAATAAAAAAGCGGGATTAACCTTTGCCGCTGCGGCGGCAATGATAGAATTACTGCAATCATTTATTGCCATTCAAGTAAGTCCGGATTATTTGGTACCTTTCTTAGACCATCACCTAACCATTATATTCACCTCAATTTTTTTAGTATTTTTTGGTATCTTTTTTATTGTCAAAAAAGAAAAAAACAAAAAAGTGGTTTTACCCATCGGAAAAGAATATACAGGCTTTTTACAATTTTGCCGTGGTATGCTAATTGCCTTATTGAACATACCAACCATAGCCTTTTGGATTGCCATGACAACCTATTTCAGATCGATAAAATTATTTGATATTAAGGAAAATACACCTTATTATTTAATTATATGTTTTATTTCTGCTGCAGCATTGGGTAAACTAATAACCTTAAGCACCTACGCTTTATTAGCTAACAGATTTTTACCTCACCTGGGAAAATTTAAAAAATTACTTCCTAAGTTGATTGGAATATTGCTTATAATGATGGGTTTATTTCAAATGTTCCGATTATTTATTTTTGATTTAGCCGCTCAAATTAGTTAAAATGATTTTACAAAGATTAATCTTGTCTGGCTTACTTTCAGTCATAGGAACAGCTACTCTTATTGGACAAGAGAAAGGATTCGCCATTAATTATAAAGAATCTGATGCAAGTAGGGTTACTTCGTCCAGTGAATTATACGATCCGTCCAAATTAACAGCGGCACACAATACCATACCCTTCGGCACTATGGTAAAGGTAACAAGACTGGATAACGGTATGTCCGTAGTGGTAAGAATTAATGATAGAGGACCTTTTACACCCAACAGAATACTGGCATTATCAAAAGCCGCTGCCTATACTATTGGATTAAAAAAATATGAAAAGATAAATGTTCAGTTAACTATTCTCCCAAAAAAAGAAATCGCAGAGACGCTGGTTGAAAAACCAGTAAAGAAACCTGACATTCCGTTTTACCAGCCTGGAAGTACCAAAACAGAAATTAAGGAAACCGAAGATTTACCGCTACGTATTGATCCTGTTGATGGTACAAGAATACAACAAAATCCTGTTGAAGAGAGGAATATAGTTTCACCTCCGGGAAGCGAAACGCTAAAACTTGGTTTATACCAAATTCAACTGAACAGCCTGCCTGAAAAAGGCTTTGCCATACAAGTTGGCTCATTTCAAAATGTTTCTGTGCTGTGGAGCGAAGTTTCAAAGTTACACAACGCCTGGTTTAAACAGATTATGATTCAAACGGTTAAAACTACAAATGGACTGGTACTTCATAAACTATTGTTGGGACCTTTCGCTACCCGAGAAAAAGCCATTAGTTACAAAGGAAACCTAAAAGAAAAATATGGCATTGAGGGTTTCATTGTACCCCTTCAAGAATAATATTTAAGCCCTAACCCTTTATTTAACCTTTATATTACCCGATACTGGCTGTATAGTAACCAGCTTTTCTTCAAGATTAACTGACTCAAACGGGGTGGGTTTTTGTGTGAATTTGATACTTGAAACGCCCCCCGATTTACCAATTACTTTGAAACAGACTTGGTACAAAGAAGAGTCATCTACCAGATTTACACCTTTTAAGGAATTATCAATCCACATACAAGTCAATATACCTTTACTCACCGCTTGAACACCAAAATTTTCTTTGGTCATATAGGGTAATTTAAAATTTGTCAACCCTGAATAAGACAAAACTGCAGGATCCCACTGAATTGAATATTGGGTGGATAGAATACGTCTGAAATTTGAACCAGAAACATTTAAACAGACTACCTCTCCTGAAGACGCTTCTTTACTGTCAATCTTTAACGTAATAGTAGAAGTTTGCGCGAAAGAAGAAAAAGAAGTTACAAAAAATAGAAAGGCGAAAATTCGAGTTATCATAGCGGTTTATTTGTCAGAAAAACGATTAAACATATAAAAAAGTATGGAGTCGCAATAAAAAAAGGGTAAAAAAAGCAGGATCAATCAAAAGAAACGCCTGCCGCCTCAATTTCAGCCACGGCTATTTCCCAAAGTTCCAAGGTATTTTCCAACTGCTTTTTCACTGTTTGGTATTTTTCCGTAAGCTTGCTGATATCAGGGCGATCAAAATAACCGGGAGAAGCCATTTCATTTTCCATTTTAGCTATTTCCTTCTCAAACTCCTGAATTTTCCTTTCGGACTGCTGCACATTTCTTTGAAGCCTTTTTTTCTCTTCATTAGAAACGACTGGCGTTTGAATTTTTTCAACCACCGGGACATTAATCTTTTCAACTTCCCTCATATTCTGCAAATCTCTTTTTTCTAAAAAGAAATTCACATCTCCCAAATATTCAAACAGTTTTCTATCTCTGAACTCTAGTGTTTTTTCAGTAAGACCCTGTAAAAACTCTCTATCGTGAGAAACAACTATCAAAGTACCATCATATTCCAACAAAGCTTTTTTCAAAACATCTTTTGAAAGCATATCCAGGTGATTGGTAGGTTCATCCAGCACGAGTAAATTAAAAGGATTCAGGAGTAAACAAGCCAGGGCAAGGCGAGCTCTTTCCCCACCGGAAAGAACGGATACTTTTTTTTCAGCATCAGAACCTGAAAAAAGAAAAGCACCCAAAATAGACCTTATTTTAGTTCGCATTTCTGGGGGTGAGGAATCCTCCATAGTTTCAAGAACGGTTTTTGAACCCGACATATTCTCAGCCTGATTTTGAGCATAGTAACCAATCTTTACATTATGACCCAAAATCATTTCCCCGCTGGTATAAGTTAATTCATTCACGATAATCTTTGCAAGGGTCGTTTTTCCCTGACCATTCTGACCCACAAAAGAAATTCTTTCTCCCCTATCCATTCTAAAATGGATATCATCCAGGATATTTAAAGTTCCGTAAGATTTGCTAAGATTAACCACATCGAGAGCCACCTGTCCCGACCGGGGAGCTGTTGGGAATCGAATATTCATTACTGAAACATCTGTCTCATCAAGTTCAATGCGCTCAATTTTATTCAATTGCTTTTGCATTGATTGAGCCATTTTTGTTTTAGAGGACTTAGCCATAAATCGGGAGATGGTTTTCTCCTTATCTGCAATAACCCTTTGTTGATTGTCAAAAGCCGACTTTAATTTATCTCTCCTATCCTCACGTAACACAACATAATCACTATAGGAAGCTTTATAATCTTGTAAGGTACCTAATTCAACTTCAACCGTTCTGCTTGTCACTTTATTCAGAAACTCTCTATCGTGAGAAATCAAAATGAGGGCACCAGAGTTACCAACTAAGAAATTTTCTAACCAAATAATGGATTCGATATCCAGGTGGTTAGTAGGTTCGTCGAGCAATAAATAATCGGGTCTTTTCAACAACATTTTCGCTAATTCCACCCTCATTTTCCAACCACCACTAAACTCATCAGTTAAGCGGGACATATCCGAAGGTTTAAAACCTAATCCCTTAAGAACTCTTTCAGCATCAGCCTGCATAGAATCACCTCCAAGGTAATGGAACCTATCATTAACGTAAGAAAAATCTTCCAGCAATTTATAGTAAGAATCCGATTCATAGTCCGTCCTATGCGCCATTTCCTCGTTAATTTTTGCTAATCTCATCTCGAGATCTCTTACCTCTTCAAAAGCGGTAAGTGTCTCTTCAAGAACAGTTTTACCCAAGGGAATTTCCATATCCTGGTGTAAATAACCTAAGGTGCTCGTCGAAGGTCGCGCAATATTACCTTCATGAGGCGATAATTCACCAGCGATAATCTTGAGAAGGGTAGATTTTCCGGCACCATTACGACCGACAAGACCTATTTTATCCTTTTCTCCAATAACTAGATTGATTTTGTTCAGCAGAATCCTATCTCCGTACTGAACATAAATATTAGATAAATTAATCATATATGATGGGTAAGTTCTTCTTTTTCGGGCGCAAAGATAGGCAAACCTTTTTAGAATAAAGAATTTAAGCCTTCTCTAATGTAAATCCAAAGGTTGATCCCATTTCTACAGAACTTCTAACATGTATTGTTTGTTGATGTGCCTCAATAATGTGTTTGACAATAGCGAGGCCTAACCCTGTTCCACCGGCATTTCTGGACCGGCTTTTTTCCACCCGATAAAAACGATCAAACAAATGAGGAAGGTGTTCCTTAGAAATACCTGCACCGTTGTCAGCCACTTCGATTAAAATTTGCCGTTCCATGTCATAAAATGACAACTTAATATAGCCATTGTTTTTACCATACTTGATAGCGTTGTGCACTAAATTGATAAGAACCTGATGCACTTTTTCTCTATCTGCTTTTACTTTGAAACCTTGCTGAGCACCTTCTTTGAAAATCAGTGCTACATTTCTGGCAGCTGCTTTAATTTCCAGCTCCTCAAAAACTTCTTCTACCAATTTTTTAATATCAAAAATGCGTAATTCAAGCATAGAATCACCCGATTCCAGTCTTGATATGGTTTCCAAATCATTGATTATGGTTTGTAAACGATCTACATTTTTCGAAGCCTTTTGTAAAAAATGCCTGTTTATGTGAGGTTCATCCACAGCGCCGTCGAGCAAAGTCTCTATATAGCCCTGAATATTAAAAATAGGTGTTTTAAGTTCGTGTGACACGTCACCCATAAAATTTCTTCTGTACTCTGCCCAAATCTTCTGCTTCTCCATTTCCTGTTTCTGTTCTTCAACCCAGGCAGCTACCTCTGTTTCAACCTCTTCCAAAACATTTCTGAAGGTATTTATTTGTTTCTTTTTCTCTACAGGCTGTAATTTTTCAACTCTGATCGTTTTATAAATTAGTTTTATTTTTCGTTGAACATATACGCTGATATAATGCTTAAAAACAAAATAATTAATAACAAAAACAATAGTTACAAAATAGAGATAATAAAGAGGTTTTAGAGGAATAGAAAAATATTGAAAATAAATAAAAACCAGTAGGGTAACCCCAAGGGAGGTTAGCAGAGAAGACCTTATGGATATTTGGTGTGGCGTTGGATTTTTAAGCATTAAAAGTCAAATTTATATCCTATACCCTTTATCGTTTTAATAAAATCATCACCAATTTTTTCTCGTAACTTTCTGATATGTACATCAATAGTTCTGTTACCTACGATGACATCATTTCCCCATATTTTATTAAAAATTTCTTCTCTGGAGAATACTTTACCTGGTTTTGACACGAGCAGCATTAATAATTCCAGCTCTTTACGAGCTAAATCTATATGCTCGCCATTTTTGATAATCATCACCTTTTCCTTATCAATCCTTAAATCTCCAAATTCAAGCCATGTTTCTTCTTCTATTTCAGTTGAATCTATATGTTTACGACGCAATAAAGCTTTAATTCTACTTATAAGCACCCTTGGCCGAATGGGCTTTGTGATATAATCATCACCACCAACATCTAGCGCAGCTATTTGAGAATATTCTTCCTCACGAGCCGTCAAAAAAGTAATCAATGTATTTTTAAGATGGTCATCAGCTCTTATTAACCTGCATAACTCTACGCCATCCATTTTAGGCATCATTATATCTAAAATAATGAGATCTGGCATTTCCTTTTTTGCTATTTGGAAACCAGTGATTCCATCTCCTGCAGAAAAGACGACAAACTGTTCTTTTTCAAGATTATACCTCAGAAATTCTAAAATATCTGGTTCATCATCAACAATTAAGATTTTAACCATATTCATTTTATTGTCTCTTGTAAATCATTCGTAAAACTAACTTTAACAAATATCTATACTGAATTATCGATATTAATTAAATGTTAATTTTAAAAATACTAATCAGGAATAGCTGACATTTCTTCTAATAGTTGTTGATAAACAATTTCTATTTTTTCTGGATCTTCCCTTAATTTATTAAGTAAACGAACTATTTTTAAAGAATCTGTGTGATGTATTTTATAAATATCATTCATGTAAATTTGTCTTAAACTATCTTTTCTAATACCAAAAACGGATTGTAAAGCTGCCTCTGAAGTATGAATATCAGCAAGAATTGTTTTTATTTCCTCATCTGAAAAATCGTAAGGTTCAGCTTTTTCTTCACACCCAATTAAAAGTACGATAGTCAGAACAAATAAAACAAGTGATTTTACCATTGTGGCTTCCATATTGCCTTAATATTTCCTCTTGCCTCCTTAATTGACTGCCAGGATTCATTGTTAGGATATTCAATTTGTACTAAAGTACCCGTAGGTAAATTGACTATTCCTTCTATAGTATAAATATTCAAAAAAACGGTAAGAACGGGATTGTGTCCAACGACCATTACTTTGGAAAAATCATCTGAGGTTTCTAAGATAATGTCCATTAATTGATCTGGGTACAAATCATACAGTTTTGGAAGAACGACTATTTTATCTTGTGGAAAATTAGTTTCCTCGGCAAAAATAATAGCTGTGGTAAGTGCTCTTCTGGCCGAGCTACTATAAATTAAAGATGGTAATAAATGCGCTTCATTACACCTTTTACCCAACTGCCTGGCTTCTAAAACACCATCTTTACTAAGTTGCCTGTCGAAATCAGACGCATTATATTTCGCACTAACAGCCTCCGCATGTCTCAGAATAAATAGCTCTTTCATTTTAATTATTCAGTGGGTGCTTTTTTGTCGAATTCTATGATTTTTTCCATAACCTCTTTTAATTGAGGCGCACCTATACCTTTGCTGATTATTTTCTTATTCTTGTCCAGAATAAAAATCTGAGGCGTAGTTTTTACATTGTATAGAGAGTAAAATTTCGATTTCAGATAAGGATCAACGGTATGAATCCAACCATCGAGCTTATTTTCGTCAACATATTTCCAGCAATCTCCAATTTCATCATTAAATTTCACACAAACGGCAAATATTTTAACCCCTTTATTTTTATATTCTTCATAGAAAGCCTTTAAATCGGGCATTGATTCTTTACAATGTCCACAGTCATAACGCCAAAAATAAAGTAAAGTATAAGGTGATTTTACATCGTGAAGGGTGATGGGAGAACCATCTCTCAGCTGCATTTTAATATTTGGAGCCAATTTACCTATTAAAATAGGTTTTAGCGCGACGGCATTTTCAACAATTTTAGCTAATTGCGTTGAATCGACCCAAGGTGCTTGACCTCCCGCGTAATATTTTTCAGCCAGATGGACATAAACGGCATCCATACCTACAAACTTTGAATTAGCATATTCATTTAAATAATGAACGGCAAAATAACGGAATGATTCCTGTGCATTTCTTGTTTTTTCCAAGACATAATCAATGGCCTTAATTAAAGAATCAGGCACTTGAACTTGCAGCTTTCCAACATAAGTATTCACCCTTTCAAAAAGAAAAGGAGTTCTTAAGAAACGAGCATCTCCAAGATCCAGATTATCAAAAAAATGATCTCTATTATAGTAAAATGCTTCTCTTTGCTGTTCCTCTTCGGTGCCTGAAAATTCAGGTAATTTAATGGGGGTATTTGCCCTTATTATGGCGCCAGTAAAAGTATTGGCATTATTCACAACGAAGGATGCTTGAAACTGCTCTACCTCCTCATCAATTTTATCAATCGCTATTTCAATTTCTTTTATTTTAATGGAATCCTTTTCCTCTTTCAATTGATTATTCAATGCTTCTGATTGTGGCCGCTTCTCTGCTAGAAAATTCATATAACCATAAAATAGCTCATTCTCTATAGAACCTTTTATCTGTATATTTTTCGAGGGATCTTTAGCCTCTGTAACCACAGAAAAGAATTGATCCCCTTTTTCTATAATTAACTGGAAATAGTTATTGTCCGGAGGTAAAACAACCAAATAAATACCTGATTCGAGAGGTGTATCCCCTTTAAAAAGGAAAGAACCATTCGATTGTTGCCTCAAAGTATCCTTAATATATTGTTTCTCACCCAGATGATAGGCCATATAAATCTCCTTCTCACTAAAACCGTTAATCTGAATGTTTATCTCATACCCATTTGATTTTTGTGCCTGGGCGAAAAATGGAGCAAAAGAAATAAGAAATAAAAACAATGAATTACGTATCATGAGTGTACTAATTTTAAAGATTCAAACTATTTAACGAAATAAAATCAATTTAGGTATTAAAATTATCATGGTTTTGAAGCAAGGAGATATAAAACGGCCATTCTAACGGCCACTCCGTTCTCCACTTGATCCAATATAATAGCGTTAGGAGAATCTGCCACTTCCGATGTTATTTCAACGCCCCGGTTAATGGGACCGGGATGTAGAATAATCAAATCCTTATTGACTTTAGTTAAAACCTGCTTATTTACACCATAATAGGTAGCATACTCTCTGAGGCTGGGGAAATATCTTGTACTTTGCCTTTCTAATTGTATTCTAAGGATATTAGCCGCGTCACACCAATTCAGGGTATTCTCTAACGAATAACTTACACTGACCCCTAAGGAAGAAATATAATTAGGAATCAAGGTAGGTGGACCACAAACTTCTACTTCGGCACCCAATTTTTTTAAACACAGAATATTACTTAAGGCGACTCTCGAATGTAAAATATCACCGATAATAGCGATCTTTTTACCCGCCAGATCACCTAATTTCTCTTGAATGGAAAATGCGTCGAGTAATGCTTGTGTGGGGTGTTCGTGCGTTCCGTCACCAGCATTAATAATGGGTACATTGATATGATTGGATAAAAAAACACAGGCACCAGGTGCGGGATGTCTCATGACCACCATATCCACCTTCATTGAAAGGATATTATTAACGGTATCTAAAAGAGTTTCTCCTTTTTTTAAACTAGATGATGCAGCCGAAAAATTTACAACATCAGCGGATAATCTTTTTTCAGCTAATTCAAAGGAAATTCTGGTCCTTGTAGAATTCTCAAAAAATAAATTAGCAATAGTCAAATCCCTTAAGGAGGGTACCTTTTTGATAGGTCTGTTAAGGACTTCCTTAAATTGTTCGGTGGTTTGAAAAATCAACTTTAAGTCCTGCTTAGTCAAATCTTTGATACCAAGCAAGCTTTTTGTTGACAGTTGCGCTTCCTTATCTATTGGCATTGTTAATGCTTAATTTCTTGTTTATCAGCAAATAATATGATTTTATCCTCGCCTGATTCCTCTTCCCATTCTACACTAACATAGGCCTTATCCAAGGCATCTACCTGAATACCCGTGAAAGTACTTTGAATGGGAAGATGTCTGTTAAACCGTCGGTTAACCATGACCAATAGCGTAACTTCAGAGGGTCTTCCAAAATGATTTAATGCCGTTAAAGCAGCTTGAGTCGTTCTGCCTGTGTACAAGACATCATCAATCAAGATAACCTTTTTTCCCTCTATGAGGAATGGCATATCGGTGTAATTTGCTTCCAAAGGTTTATCCCTTCTTCTAAAATCGTCTCTGTAAAAGGTAATATCCAACACACCTAAAACGGGTGCATTCATACCTGGTTCAATAGAAATTCGTTGAACTAAACGCTTGGCAAGTACCACGCCTCTAGGTTGAATAGCAACAAAACAGACATTTTCGAAGGGTTCAAATTCTTCCATTAGCGTTTGTGCCAGACGTTCTATGGTAAGAGAGAATAACTCCTTATCCATGATTAATCTTCCAAGACCCACGTCACTCATATCGATATCATTTCGTTACAAAAGAATCCTTTAACCCTACGGTCCTGTTAAATACAGGCAAATCACTTCTACTATCCTTATCTTTACAATAATAACCTTGTCTCAAAAATTGATACGTCTGTCCTGCTGCTGCGTCTAATAAAGACGCTTCAACCTTAGCTGAAACATTGATTTTTAAAGAATCCTTATTCACAAAACTTAAGAAATCAATGTCTTCATCTGCCGTAGGTTCAGGCACAGTAAACAACCTTTCATAATCGCGTATTTCAGCCGTTACCGCATGCGATGCCTCTACCCAATGCAGAGTACCCTTTACTTTTAATCCCGATGTATCTTGTCCCGATTTACTTTCCGGAAAATAAGTACACAAAATTTCTATAATTTCGCCCGTTTCCTTATTCTTAATAACCTCGTCACATTTGATTATATATGCGCCTTTCAATCTCACTAATTGTCCGGGTGCCAGTCTAAAATATTTTGGAGGAGGATTTTCTGAAAAATCATCTCTTTCAATATATAATTGATTTGAAAAAGGAACCAATCTTGTACCTCCTTCCATATCTTCCGGATTATTTTCCATAGGTAACCAATCCACTTGATTTTCGGGAAAATTACTGAGCGTCACTTTTACAGGATCGAGAACAGCCATAGCCCTTAGCGCCGTTTTATTTAAAACCTCTCTAACAGAAAATTCAAGTAACTCAATAGATATTAAATTATCTCTTTTCGCCACCCCGGCGCGATCACAAAAAGCAACAATTGCTTTAGCTGGATAGCCCCTTCTGCGCATGCCTGAAATCGTAGACATCCTTGGGTCATCCCAACCAGAAACTAAGTTCTCTTGAATCAATCTAAGTAGTTTACGCTTACTTGTTATCATGTAAGCTACATTCATTCTTGCAAATTCAATTTGACGGGAAGGAAATATACCTAACTGTTGAATGAACCAATCGTAGAGATCTCTGTGATGCCTGAATTCTAAACTACAGAGAGAATGAGTTATATTTTCTATGGCATCACTTTGACCATGAGCAAAGTCATACATAGGATAAATACACCATTTATCAGCCGTTCTATGGTGATGAGCATGTTTAATACGATATATAATAGGATCTCTAAAATGCATATTTGGGGAGGACATATCAATCTTAGCCCTTAGTACTTTTTCTCCATCCTTGAAAGAACCATCTTTCATAGCCGTGAATAAAGCTTTATTCTCTGCTATGGTTCTATCCCTGAATGGGCTATTTTTTCCAGGCGTTGCAGGGTTCCCCTTCATTTCCGCAATCTGAGCTGACGACGAATCATCAACATAAGCCAGACCTTTGTCTATAAGGTCATGCGCAAAAGCATATAACGTGTCGAAATAATCAGATGCATAACATTCTTGCCCCCATTGGTAACCCAGCCAGGAGACATCCTCTCTTATTCTGTCAACAAATAGCGTCTCTTCCGTGACCGGATTTGTATCATCAAACCTAAGATTACAAACCCCACCGTACTGCGCAGCAAGACCAAAATTAACTACGATGGCTTTGGCATGCCCTATGTGTAAATATCCATTTGGCTCAGGGGGAAAACGAGTTTGCAATCGCCCATTATTTTTCCCTATGGCTAAATCATCAAGTATTATCTGCTCGATAAAATGTAATGATTTTTCTTCTTTTTCCTCAATTTGCGACATAATAATTTCTTAACTTATATATAAATCACATCTTATCTGGCATTTCTATACCCAAAAGATTCATACTGTGGTTTAAAACACTGCCTACCGCCTTACTCATGCATAATCTAAAACTTCTCACTGCCAAATCATCTGCTTTGAGAATAGAATGTTCGTGATAAAAACGGTGGTAATTTTTTGCTAAAGCATAAGCATAATTTGCGATAGCTGAAGGATCATATTGTAAAGCTGATTCCTCAATAACACTCGGATATTGATACAATTGCTGAATAATTTCTCTTTCCTCCAATACAAATTCAATATAATTCTCCGCAATATTGGCGTCAAAATCGCCTGCTTTGCGCAAAACAGATTGAATTCTAACAAAAGCATTTTGAATATATGGACCCGTTTGCCCTTGCATGTCAACCGATTCTTTGGGATCAAAGGTCATTCTTTTCTGTGGCTGTACTTTAATTATAAAATATTTAAGTGCTGCGAGACCAATTTTCCTAATAATTTCCGACCGCTCAGCATCAGTTAAATCAGCCAATACACCTCGTTCTTCCGAATTTTTTCTGGCTTCGAGAACAACCTCGGCAATTAAATCATCTGCATCAACCACCGTACCTTCTCTCGACTTCATTTTACCTGTCGGTAAATCGACCATACCATAAGACAAATGATGGAGACCTTCAGCAAAAGGTACTTTTAATTTTTTAGCTATTTCGAAAAGCACTTGAAAATGATAATTTTGTTCATCTGCAACAACATAAATCATTTTATTAGCTTTGAAATCGTCATATCTAAGTTCAGCTGTACCTAAATCCTGGGTAATATAAACGGAGGTTCCGTCTTTTCTAAGGACTACCTTTTTATCGAGTTTAACATCCGTCAAGTCAATCCAGACAGAACCATCAGCTTCTTTATAGAAGACTGATTTTTCAATTCCCGCTTGAACAATATCTTTTCCTAATAGGTAAGTTTCTGATTCATAGTACAATTTATCGAAATGAACACCCAATAACTTATAGGTATAATCAAAACCGGCATATACCCACTGATTCATTTGAGACCAGGTAGCGATGGTTTCTTCCTCACCAGCTTCCCAGTTCCTTAACATTTCAGCAGCTTGTTTACCCAATTCACTGTAGGCGTTGAAATATAAATCTTTGTAAGATTTAAAAAAAGCTACTTCTGATTGATCATCCTTTTTCTTGCTTTCGAATACTTCTCTGGCTTCTGCGGTAAGTTGCCAGGTAGCGTATTCTTCTTGAAACTTTTGCTCGAAGAGAACATAGTAACTACCTACAAAAAAATCACCTTTAATGCCCGTATTTTCAGGTGTTTTATCGGCACCCCATATTTTTCTTGCCAACATGCTTTTGCATATCGCAATACCTCTGTCATTAATAATCTGGACATTAAAAACATCGAAACCGGCAGCTTTTAAAATTTTAGAAACAGACCAGCCAATTAATATATTTCGAATATGACCCAGATGTAAAGGTTTATTTGTATTTGGGGAAGAAAATTCCACCAAAACCCTTTCACCATTTGCAGGAAGCTCTCCAAAGGTAGGATTATCCTGAAGGCTTAAAACGAAGGCATTCCAAAAGGAGGGTACAAAAGAAAGATTTAGAAAACCTTGAATTACATTAAAAGAATCAATTTCAGGCAAATTTTTCACTAAAATAAGACCTAATTCTTCGCCTATGATGTCAGGTTTCTTCTTCGCTAATTTAGTTAATGGAAAAGTAACGACGGTAAAATCTCCTTGAAACTCTTTCCTGGTTGGTGTAATTGGTAATAAGTTTTCAGAAATATCCAACCCATAAAGTTCTTTTACGGCTAAATTAAGGTGATGCTGTATCAGCGAGGCGGCATTTTTCATAGACTCAGGTAGAAAACATTGATAACTGGGACAAAAGTAGCCAAATTTTCCCTTATTTCATCTAAAAAAACTAAATTGGGTTTCACCATAATTCCTCATTTGCCAAAAACGAGGATGATCGTTGAACTTATGATTTGGATTATGCTCCAAAACAAAGAAACCATCTTCCATCAAAATGGGGTACTTGAATATTAAATCCGGTATATCGTCCAAAGTAGTTAGTGAATAAGGAGGACCTGCAAAAATATAACTAAATTTCTCTGTACAACGAGGTATAAATCTGAATATATCATCTCGTTCGATACGAATATGCGGTTCAATATCCAATTGTTTAGCCATTCCCTTTACAAACTGCACACATGGAGAAAATTTATCTACATACGTTACTGAGGTACATCCTCTTGAAATAAATTCATAACTATGGCTACCTGTCCCACCAAAAAGATCTAAAAATTTTGTCTCTTCGTAGTCGAGTAAATTTCCCAACATATTGAAAAGTCCTTCTTTAGCAATATCTGTTGTTGGTCTGGTCGGCCATTTATCCGCCGGCGGGCTAAAACGTCGGCCTTTAAATTTACCTGAGATAATACGCATAAAATGACTTGGTTTCTTCTAAGACCCTCAGATTAAGTGGTCTAATACTTTTGATTCTGACACTATTCGGGTCTTGGTATCAGATGAAATAATGAGCTGAGCATTTAAAAATTTAACCCGGCTAAATAAAGACTTAAGTTTAATGACTACTTCACTATCGTCGTCACAATCACCCCAAATATAGGCTGTTTCGAGCACGGGGTTCAATTTAAATTGAGAACATACCAGCATAATGTAATATTGAAAATCAGTTAATTGATTACAATAAAACTGATTTGCAAATTGAAAAAAATTATCTCTATAGATAAAAATCAGAACACTCTTCTTTGAAATCCTGCAAAATATATGAGTATCATACAATTCCTGATCTCTTAAAAAAGGCAATGTTTTATTAAAAACAGGCGTTGGAATATTTCCAGGATAGAGATGACGAGAAAGATTTTCCTGAAAAAAATTCAATTTATAGCTGATGGCCAGATCTAACTCAGGCAACATACTATAGTTTACATTAACATTATCCTCCTTGGGCGAGAGGTGTTCGAAGCAGGCATTAAGATTTTCTTTACTGAACAGTCTGGTTGGCAGAAAAGAAAAAAACGATGGAATCACCTGATAGGAAAAAGAATGATGTGCTGAATTAAACAGAGTATCTTTCCTAATTTCGGTGGACAGGTGTAAAACATCGTCAATAGAATGCTTTTCCGAAGACCAATCATATTGATGATATGCTAGTACAACGTTTTTAAAATTTATTATACTTAAACTAAAACTGTCCACTCCTAACAGAATGGACAGTTTTACATTAGAAGAATATTCTTTTTCCCAGTTAGGGTAAATATATTCAACCATATTTTACCAGTTTCCAGCAAGATTTGGAGAATTCAGATTTCCAAATTTTATTGGATTTGCTGGGTCATACTTTTGATCGTACTTAGAGTATTTTAGAGAACCGAAACTACCCATGAAGCTTGAATAAGGTGTTCCTACCTGTACAACAGGGACTTTAGTACCTTGATATTCAATTTCTAAAGCTTCCATTTCAAATTCTGCACCATTACCAAAAGGAACTACGGCTAAAGAAGCAAAATCGGTAATGCCTAATTTGTTAAGCATTGAATCTTTAGCCGGGCGAAGAATTGTTTCATAAGTAACTTCTCCCTTGAAATTCGGATCATCTGGATCACCATTTACGTTAATAATAGTAAAATTGCCCGTGTTAAGTACCATTGCCAGGGTATCGAATGTTGGTGCGAATACACCTGTGATATCTCGGTATGCTTCCTGGGCAACTCTAATTTTGGTCAATTTTTCTTGCACAATTTGCTCTCTCGTTTCCTTTACATCCTTGAAAGCTATAGGTTCACGAATGCTGTCATAAAGGGCATAAATAAGTAACGCTGCAAGGGCTACAAGGGCTAGGTTGATTATTAATCTCATTTGTCGGTCAGTTTTGTTGCAATTATACTATTTTTTATAAAAATTACACACCAAAATGATAAAAATCGAATAAATATTATTTTTTGTGTAATTTTTTCGGTTCGTAAAGGTTGTTACCTTTGTCCAAATTTACAAAAATATTTTATAAGATTACTATGGCTATTATTTTAGCAATCGAAACTTCCTGTGATGACACCTCTGCAGCTATTGTAAAAGATGGTAAAGTATTATCCAATATTGTGTCAACTCAAATGATGCATATTGAATATGGCGGCGTTGTCCCTGAAGTAGCTTCACGAGCCCATTTACAAAAAATAGTTCCTGTAGTCAATGAGGCTATACTTGCATCGGGGATAGATAAAAATAATATTGAAGCCGTCGCATTTACCAAAGGCCCAGGGTTACTGGGTTCATTACTCGTGGGTGTTTCTTTCGCCAAAGCTTATGCCCTCGCAAAAAATATTCCTCTCATCGAAGTTAATCATTTAGCGGCGCACGTGCTTGCCCATTTTGCCCAACCGCCCTACCCTTCCTTTCCTTTTTTGTGCCTAACGGTTAGTGGTGGTCACACGCAAATCATTCAGGTTAACAACTATCTGGATATGAATATATTAGGTCAAACACTAGATGATGCGGCCGGAGAGGCCTTTGACAAAGCGGGAAAAATGATGGGGCTCCCATACCCGGCAGGCCCATTAATTGACAAATTGGCAGCATTGGGTAAGCCCATTTTTACCTTTCCTGAACCAAAACTAGCAGATTTAAATTATAGCTTCAGCGGCATTAAAACCTCCATTTTATATTTTTTGAAAAAAGAAAAGGAAAAGAATCCAGCCTTTGTAGAGGAAAATTTAAATGATTTGTGTGCATCCATTCAGGAAACCATCGTTCGCACCCTCCTTTACCAAGTTGAAAAAGCTGCTCATTTGACTGGAATCAGGGAAATAGCTATTGCCGGTGGTGTATCAGCTAACCGTCGTTTAAGAACTTTACTTCAAGAAAAAGCTACAGCAAATCAGTGGAATGCTTACGTCCCTGATATCGCTTTATGCACTGATAATGCAGGTATGATCGGCATTGTGGCACATTACAAATACGAAAAGGGAGATTTTTCAGATCAGGATGTCAGTCCTTCCGCGCGGTTTCCTTTGGGGTAAAAATTATTCTTCCAAGATTTTTTTCTTCATAGCAGTGAACTCTTCATCCGACAGTATTCCTTGCTCCTTTAACTCGGCTAATGCTTTTAATCGGCTAACAACATCCGAACCTGTAGATGGATTACCTCCAGTTGCAGGCTTTTCATTCTTAAGATCTTCTACTACTTTTTTTCCCTTTTCAAATTGTTCTTTGTACAATTTCCTTAATCTTTCAGGATCAAAATCAAGGATAGTCCCACCTGAAGAAAAATGTTTTTTAAATACCTCTCCCAGCGCATAAGTAGATGCTCCTGCAAAAACGGATACCGTAATACCTCCGACAATACTTCCCAATCCAGGAATCATCTTAACTACACTCCCTGCCGTTATTCTGGCGAGCGTAGAACTTGTTAAGGAAGTTACAATGGCTTTACCCTGCGTTTCTGCAAAATTAATGTTATATACTTTACATAACTGCCTGATCATATCTAGTTGCAAAGCAGAAATAGCGAAAATATCTGCTATCAAAACTGGGATTAATCCCGCACCCATGGACCAGATAACATGATTGCGAATGATGGTATCTGCATGTTTATTTTGTTCCGAATCCTGACTCATATTAGTATTTTTTGAAAAACCATGAATATATATTTCACTCGCTTTTTTAACGGCTTTAAAAATATAATTACCCTTTTCTTTTTCCCAAAAATTTCGACGTTCTGCCATTATTTTACTATATAAATTTTATCTCCTTTTGTGTGACTGCCAAATTCGGGTGCGTACATACATTGTATCGTGCTCGTTCCAAGCAAGAAAGCCCCCTCTGCATTTACTTTTACCGGATAATCAATGATGAAAGTACCCTTAGGTAAAAAATCTATAAAAAAATCTGTTCCCACATCGCTGCTACTCTCAAAATAATACAGACTCTCTTTAAAGACATAACCCGATAAGACGCTTTCGAGTTCAAAGCCAGCGGCGCGTTTGTCATTCAAATGAATGAATTCCATATCCCTATCTGCTTTCACTGTCAATCTAACCACCAGTTTATCTCCTATTTTTACTGTATTCTTACTATCCACGAGGGATAGAACCTCGCCGGAAGACCCTACTTTTTTCACATAAAGAGCTCGGGAAACGGACAAAAAAGGAGAATTATAATCCTCTATTTGATTAATCTCCTTGTAATACTGCAAAAAAGTAGCACCCCACACCACATCTGATAAGTTATTTTCAATTTTTACAGATTTAATATCATTTGAAAGTTCCCCTTTTTTCCAAATTTTTTGAAAAAATCCTGTGGAGGCTTCCGAGCTTTTCATGGCCAAATCAATAGATTCCTTCATTTCTTTATTAGGCTTAGGCTCAAAAGAAATACTAACGGGATAGGCTTCACCCACAGCTAACTTTTCATTTCCACCACCCAATAACGCATAAACAGCATCGGCAGTCTCTTTGGTGGTGGACCAACTATTTGTTTGTTTATTTAATAATAAGGCCAGTTTAAGTTCCGCTAAATATTGATTCATAAAGCCAGTTTCAGCGAAAGCTTCGATGAGCAACGCTTGAATTTCGACTTGATTTTCATACCATCGAAAGCCATTTTTCATTATCCAGTACATGCCTAAATCTTTAGATTTAATGGCGCGGTCATTTAAGCTGTATATCACCTTTTTAGCCATATCCATCTCACCGTTTCTATACCAGAAAAGTGCCAGTTGACCTTGTTGTAAAAGACTCATAGTCAACCATTTTTTCTTTGCCAGTGCATCAAAATAGGCTAATGCTTCCTTAACTTGACTATTTACAACCCTATCTTTAAAGAAACTCTGCGTATATAAATAATGTATAATAAGATCTGATAAAACGACTTCGTCAGATTTAGTTTTCTCAATATCCCGATAATAATTAAGCATCTGATCGTCACAAAATTGATTAGCGTTGTCGATGAAACGCTGGGGATTATTTGGGTCTAACAATCCTAATTTTTTTAATTTTCCCCATCCTCCTAAAATATATTGTGTGATATACCAATGACCGTTACCTCCTGGAAACCAGGACCAACTACCATTGGATAATTGCCTGTCTGCCAATAAATTACTCAAAGCATTTACCTGCTTTGTCATTTTAGACACATCTAGTAATTCAGCTATTTTAAGTCGTTGTTCCCGCTCATTTTTTGCTTCGTCGACCCATGGCGTTTCTTTTAATAAGGCCGATTTCAAGGACTCATTTTTTTCAAGTTCAGCATCTAAAGCCCCGGTATTCTTCCATTCATTTAAAACATTTGAAATATTAGGATATTTAGATAACAAATGAGTTCCCAAAACATTGGCATACAGTTTATTGAATAATTGCTCATTACCATCATAAGGGTTCTCCATAAGATAAGGTAACGATTTCAAGGCTATCCAAACTGGATGCGTGGTAATTTGTAAATTAAAATTTTCAATACCTAAATGATTCCCTTCATTTTTATTTGGCCAGATAATATCTATTTTTTCGGATTTTCTTAATAGAAATGGTTTTGCTTCAGTAACTAATATTTGAGAAGGTAGAATAGGAATCCATTCTTTTATACCGTCCCCAAAATCACCAGATGTAAATTTAATGAGCAGGTTCAGACTATTCAAACCAACTTTAGCTGGGATTTTAAATGGCAAAAACATGGGTATTGTTTTACCTGCAGGAACGGTTACAGAAATAAATTCATAATTAAAGCCAACCTTAGTTGTCCAATCCTCTCCCGTTTCACCATGAAAGGCCTTAAAAAAAACCTTCCCAGATATATCTTCCTCGGTGGTATTTGTCAATGTAACCGCATATTTAATTTCGTCACCTTCTCTTAAGAACCTTGGCGCATTGGTCTGTAGCATAACGGGTAACGTTGAAACAATGTATTTTTCAGTATAACCGTAAGCGATATCTGAACGGTGCGCTAAGAGCATAAATTTCCATCGGGTCAGTGCGTCATTCATAGTAAATGAAAACTGAATATTTCCAAGACTATCAGATTTAAGTTCCGGCATAAAAAACAGCGATTCAGAAAAATCATTCCTGATCATCGGCCCATCTTCTAAATTATTTATTTCCACCATTTCCTTCGACGAATTCATCATATCACTTTCTACTATCCTCTCGTTTGGTATTGCCGATTCAGAAAGAGTCTGCATGGCCATTACAGGCATAGACATTTGTCTTTTGCTCAATCCTCTGAGATAAGTGTTTTCCTGAAAAAAAGAAAAATTATTTAAAGTAGGATAATATTTATTAATCGTTTTGAATCTTAATTTTTTAGGTTGAAATGATACATAAATATCTCTTATAACGGGTTGAGGTATTACCCAGTAAGATGGTAAATAATTACTTTTTCCAAAACCATTAAAAAACCATTCATGGGGTATAAAAGATTCTAATGAAGCATCAAAAAGAGTTGCAACCGCTTCAACTGGCCATTTTTCACCTTTCTCCGAAGATATATTGAGCTCCCAATGAACTTTTTCACCCGGCGATACTATTTCCTTCGTCCGTTGATAAGTGACTTTTAATTTTTCCTCAGGAATGACCACTTTTATGACCTTATAAATGAAAATGGGTTCATTCTGAAAGTAGGCCATTATTTCCAATTTACCTAAACCCGCCTGCTCTTCAGCTATTGGAATTTTCAAGCGATTTACCTCCTCAACATTAACCCATTCTTTGTATATTTTTTCACCCAAAGTAAAGGAAACGAGGACCTTTTTAATTTCATTTGCCGCAGCAATCTTGAAATCAAGCGTATCTGTTAAATTATAAACATCTTTCTCCAAATGAATATCCAGCCATTTGGGTGTAGGAATTCTAACTAATTCTGAATCAAATAAATAAAACAACTTTTGATCCATTTTTGTATTTACAACGGTCGATCCATCCTTCCATTTTATTTTTACTGCATAATACCCTGGATCAAGATTTGTCATGGGTATTTCCAACATTTTCTCCCCACTCACAAGAAGATTATCCTCATAAATAGTCTTTAATACTTCAAGAGAATCTAAATTATCTTCATTAAAACAAGGAGTGTAAGGAAACAAACGAATATAATCCTCCGTTTTCAATGAAGGTAAATCAGGAAAAGACCATTTTCTTTGGACAAAATGTTGCCTGGGTGCTTTTAATTTAACCAGAGTAATATTTACATCGCCAGATACCTTGTCCCCATTCCAATCGGTTAAAAAAAGAGACCAATCAAGCGTGCCCTTTTGTTTATCCCAATTTTCGGGTATCTGAACATCCAGCTTAACTTTCGAGTAACCAATATTAAAAGTAAGGGTCTTTTGCTGTATTTCACCAGATGGAGAAGTTACAGTAACCTTTACTTCAAACTGAAAAGCAGGGCGTTTATCTTGCCCGATAGAAATATCTGGTTTAGCAAAAAAAGGAATAATAAACGATCCGTTTTCGTTGGTTATACCTTCACCTGACGATAAAAAACTACCAGGATCGCGCGTATAGAACCGACGCATTGACCGCCAGTTATCGGGAAACGATTTCCTATAAATTTCCCATTTTACTAAGGCATTTTCAATCAATGTGCCATTAAAAAAGGCAGCATTTCCTTTAACTTCTAAAGAATCGCCGAGCATCCCAACGGGAGCCTTTTCAAAATTTATCTCAAATTGTGGACGTTTATATTCTTCTACCTGAATGCTTTCTCTGTTACCTCCATGGGAACTAACCAAAGTATAATTTCCCTTTACCAGATTCAAAGGAATGTCAAAACGGCCGTTGATTGAACCCATTTCATTAGATAACAGGGTATTCTGAACTAACAAACTACCATTTGGATCAAAGAAAGAAATGGTCACCTCCTTATTTGCAGAAATTTTAGGTTTTTCAATGCCATTGCGCTCCATTAAAATGGCCTTCCAAAAAATAGTTTGTCCCGGTCTGTATATCTTCCTGTCAGAAAAAATATTTGATTTTAAAACCATTGATATTTCTTCCCGGTACTTTTCCCCGATATAAAAATTCTCCTCAATCAGTAAAGTATCTTCCCCATTCGCTATTTTAAAATTAAAAGCACCCTGGGGTAAAGAATATGAAAGAAAACCTTGGTCATCACTCTCTTTCCATGTTTCTTTAAAGGTAATGACTGGTGCATTGGGCGAAAAATAACCAGTCCTCACAGGAATAGCCAATACACTGGTACCTCCTTTAGGTTCCGTCGAATTTTTATCAAAAAATTGAAATACTACCTTTTCAAATCCCTCATTATTAACAAAATAGCCGATGTTCGATATTTGAAAAGGTAGAAAAGAATACTTTGTTTCATCGCTTTTAAAAACATACAAGTAATGACCTACAGGAAGTCCCTCTAAAGGAATTTCAGTCACATGTTGCTGATAATCCGTTGATTTAGGAAGAATTATTAAAGCTTCCTTTTCAGGTTTTCTATCCCTTAAAAACAATTGAATGTCCTCCTCTTTATATAATAATTTACTTTGCTGGAAGCTTGAAAAAGAAACCGGAACAATCCCTCCTTTAAATGACTGGATATTTTGAAAAGTAACTTTTAATAAAATGGGTTGGTTGGGTAACCCGTTGTCTTCTAGGGTTAATGATAAGTTTTTTACCCTGATACTTTGTAATAATTCGTTACATTTAAACGCCCCAAAGGTTTTGGGAAATTTTTTAATAGCTTGTTCACATAAAGCCACCGATTCGTTTATTAATTTTTGTTTGTACTTTTCATTGGCTAATAAATAATAGGTTTCAGCAGTAGTAGCCTGGGCAGGGAACTTTGCTATTAAATTTTCTAATTCCTTGCGTAATAAAACGTCCTTCTCAGTATAAATCAAATTTCGACGGACAAATAATAAACGTTGACGATCAAAATCAATTAAAATGGTAGGATCCTTATCTAAATGATGAAAAGTTAAAACCTCTTGAAATAATAAAAGAGCTTTTCTAACAAAAGAGGAAGAATCTGCCCTTGAAAAATCAATATTTATAAAAGTTTCTAAAGAGGATAAGGAGGCAGGATTTTGCAAATAGAAAACATCATCTGGCTTTATTAATCTACTCTCCTGAATAGTAAAATATTGTGTGGCGCGATAGACCAAAAAGTCATAAAGCGTTTTAAAAAAATAAACCTCTTTTGCTGGATTCAAAAAAAGTCCGTCTATTTTTTTTAGTTCAAAATTTTTTGCGATTGAAAATGAAACACTTTTAAAATAATGCTCAGAAATTACATCTTCAAAATGTCTGATGGACCATAATTTGAGGTCATCTGGTCTTTCGCCCTCTGCCTCCTTCCGATCCATCAAAGACCAGGATTCCCTTTGTAAATAATTTGCATAAAGTTCCGCTAAAATACTGTGAACGATAGCATTTTCCGGAAATCCAATGGTTAGAAGCTCCCTTTCTAACCTTTTAATTCCAAGGATATTTCCATTCTCTTCCAACTCATTTAAATAATTTACCGTATATAGTAAAGACTTAATAAATTGATCCGTTTCATTATTTTCTTTTGCCAACTTGTAAATGATGTCCACCTTAGCCAATGCTTCTCTGTACAAACCATTTTGATGGAGAGAATCTACTGTTTTCCATAGTTCACTATAATTCATTGAAGGTGTTTTTTCAAAACCATGAATAGGGCTAACGTAATTGGAAGGTGAAGCCAATCCCACCATTGGAAGTACAATTAAAAATGCTTTGAGAACATTACATTTCATGATATTTTTTTTACAACTTGAATTAAATGGATAACGACGAAAAGGTTTAGATTATTTATTTTTAAACCTGTTGATGCTAACTTCTTTGCTTAAATCCCCATTTTTATATAAAAATTCAACAAAATGATTCGCCCAATACGGTGCGAGGGAGGTTCCCTTGGTTCCTAATCCGTTAAAAATGAATAATCTGGAATGGACGGGATGACGACCAATGAGAGGCCTTCTATCTTTAACCGTAGGCCGAATCCCCACCAGATGCTTTAAAATAGCGTACTCTTGACGAATCATTTTAGCCACTTCACTGTGGAGTAAAATTTCCGAATCTTCATCGGGCAGAAAATGAGAAAATTCCCATTTATTGGTAGCACCTGCCCAAAGTACATTTTCAGAAAAAGGGGAAAGAAAAAATTTATGTTTTAAGATAATATCAAGATGAACCTTATCTATTTGCACTAAAAGCGCTTCCCCTTTGGCACCGTCTAATGGTAAAAAATTAAACCATGGATTTTGTAACATAAAATGCCCTTCACAAAAAATAATTTGTTCAGCAAATATATCTCCGTATTGTACTCCATCTTCGGAAATTACCAAAGCCTGGTAATCAAATAATGCGTTAGTGTAAACCCCATTTTTTGTCCAATAATCCTCCGATTGTGTCAAAAAATCATGCCATTTCACCTGACCGCCACCAATGGTTTGACCATATCCGAGCGGTTCATTATTTATCCAGTCAAACGGGGTAACATCCACAAAATCAGCAATATAATGTTTAACTGAAGGATCTGCTGTTTTGGCAAGCCAATCATTTTGTTCTGATACTCCATGAAGGGACCTAAGAATAATTCGGGGGAAATAAAAATAGCTATTAAGCTTCTGTTCCCATTGAAAATATTTTTTTTCAGCGAAAGGTATTAAGGTATCTACCTGCCATGATTTTATAAAATACTTCCCGGTGATGGGGTTGATAATACCTGCCGCGACAGAGGAGGATTCACCCGGTTGACGTTTATGAATAATATGGAAATCGAGGTGTTCATCTTCTAGCGTATGAGCCAAAACAGTACCAGCTATCCCCTGACCAACAATTAAATATTTTACTTTTTTCATTGAACAAAGGAACGAAAAAAAATGCCACTACGGAAAAATCAAGCTACAACAGTTAAGGATTTATGGCAATAATTTGAAAGATAGGTTTTGCTTCCGAGGCATTTAATGTATTATTTATCCATATCTCCCCATTTCCAATCATAACACCTTGATAATTATTGAATAGGTTATGTGAAAAAGTATTATTTAGTTTAGATTTAAAGGCAGTCGTGAAAATTTTATCGTACTGCAATAAAAACTGATTTTTATTCTTTAACACTACTGAAGATTTTTCAGAAATTCTAACCTTTATTGGATAGAAGAGGTTAGCAGCCAACCATATTTTATCGCCTTTTGATATAGCTTTTTTTGCATCGTAGACAAATTCTTCCACCGCTGCATCTGAACCTACAATATGGGAATATCTTTTACCCTCTGTTCCCGCGGTAACCGACGATAAAACAGCTTTAAAAATACTTTTTACACCATTAGGCATTTTTCGCCAGCTTACTTCAAGTCTGTCCTGATCGTCAGTGAATATTTTACCTGATAATTCATCGGTGGTTTTTCCATTTAAAGAAGCCGTCAAATAAATTTCATTTCCTATCACATTGCCAGATAAAAGCACCTTGGGTTCATTGGTTATGGAACAAAAACTGCCAATAAGTTTTCCAGATTTTAGGGTATAGAAAGAAAGTTGAATACTTTTGTTATCTAATTTGCCCGTAAAATCGTACCATTGATTAAGTTCCAAATCCAGGGAAAAAGAAAAAACACTGGATTGAACTAAAAGATAAGCAACTAAAAATATTTTTTTCATCTGGTTGGCGTTTTTATTTAGGCAAAAGTACCCTAATACATGTTAATTTTGAAAATATTTTATGTAATGATATCACTAAAACACAAACTTGTCCTTTTTTATTTTTTATTATTGTTGACATTTTCGTCATGTTCTTTTTTAAATCAAAACGAACCTACCCCCAGTTATCTTTACATAAGCGAATTTCGTTTAAAAACACAGGTGAATCAGGGAAGTACCTCAGAAAGAATTACTGATATCTGGTTATTTAACGATACTGAATTTTTAGGTATGTTCCCCTTACCTGCAAAAATTCCATTGTTATTATATGGGGAACAAAATTTAACTATTCAAGCGGGCATAAAGGAAAATGGCATAGGAGCAACGCCTGAAAATTATCCTTTTTTCAACCCAATCAAAGTAAAGGTTAATTTAAAAGCTTTAAAAACAGATACTTTGAAGCTGGAAACCAGCTATTTATCGACGTCGAAATTTCATTTTATAGAAAATTTTGAAAATAACACCTCTTTTTTTTCCTTTCTAGTCAGCGGATTACCAGAAAACAGGGTCTTACCATATAGCGACAGTAATGTTTTTGAGGGTAAATTTTCGGGAAAAATTCAGGTATCCAAATCTGCGCCAATAGTAACCGTGGGGTCAAACGCAAAATATAAAAATACCTTTAATCCAGGTCAACCGGTTTATCTTGAGATGGATTATAAAGGGGAGGCACCTTGCGTTATTGGCGTTCAATTTTATGATACTGAAAATACCGAGGAAGCAGGTATAATTGTGCCTATTGCAGGATTTAAAGAATCGGCAGATTGGAAAAAAATATATTTTAACCTGGGAAGCACCCTTGCCTTAAGAAAATCGCTCTATTATAGGGTTATTTTTAATGCCGCGTTACCAGAGGGAAAGGAAAATGCCAGTGTTCATTTTGACAATATCAAACTAATTTCTTTTTAATGAGCAAAACAAAACAAAGGAACCTTAATAATCACACCCTCTTTTATAAATGGGCTGATTATTTTTGTGCCATGACCGCCTGGGGCCTTTTTTTTGCTTACAGAAAAATGATGATTGAAAAGGAAGAGAACGTTTCAGTCATTTTTCAAGATATTAATTTCTGGTACGGACTGATTATTATACCCATTGGCTGGTTTCTGGTGTATTCATTATTTGATCAATATGGCGATATACACAGACATTCCAGGTTAAAAACGCTGTCAAGAACCTTTTTTCTCTCCTTTTTTGGCGTTTTAATCCTGTTTTTTACCCTTATTCTTGATGATTTTGTTTCTAATTACACCACTTACTATCAATCATTTCTAGCCCTATTCAGTTTTCATTTTATACTTACCGTGGTTACTAGAATGGTTTTATTAACAGCAGCATCTCGTCGAATCCGTCAGGGAATGGTGAAATTTAATACCATTATTATTGGAGGTAATACAGAAGCGCTGGCTTTATATGAAGAAATAATTGCACAAAAACGTTCCTACGGTTATCATTTTATTGGATTTTTAAGAAGTAACAAAGAAAAAGTATCTCCATTAGAGGCCAAATTAAAATACCTTGGAAATATAAAAGACTTAGACAGTATTATTCAGGAATATCAAATTGAGGAGGTCATTATTGCCGTACAAACGCAGGAACACAATTTATTAAAACAACTTATAACTGCCTTATTTGATTTCAGGCCTATATTACATGTTAAAATTATTCCTGATATGTATGATATCATGCTGGGAAGTGTTAAAATGAATCAGGTATTCGGCACGGCCCTTATTGAAATAAATCAGGAAATAATGCCACCCTGGCAAATTGCCTTCAAGCGGGTCCTGGATATTTTAGTTTCATGTGTTTCTTTACTTCTATTATCGCCGCTCTTTGTATATCTGTCGCTAAAAGTGAAGCAATCATCAGTTGGGCCTATATTTTACAGGCAAGAAAGAATTGGCCTTCAAGGGGTACCGTTTACTATTCTCAAATTCAGATCAATGTATGAAAATGCTGAGGATAGTGGGCCTCAACTTTCCAAAGATGAAGATAGACGATGCACACCATTTGGGGCTATTATGAGAAAATGGAGGCTCGATGAATTACCTCAGTTCTGGAATGTTCTCATTGGTGAGATGAGTTTAGTGGGACCACGCCCTGAGCGAAAATTTTATATCGACAAAATTATGGAGCAGGCACCGCATTACCGTCATCTGCTTAAAGTAAGACCCGGCATAACGTCCTGGGGTCAAGTCAAATACGGCTATGCTTCAGACGTGAATCAAATGATCCAGCGCCTTAAATATGATATCCTTTATTTGGAAAACAGATCTATTGCGCTGGATTTTAAAATTATGTTTTACACTTTGGTAGTACTCCTTCAAGGTACGGGTAAGTGATGATTATAAAGAAAAGGCTGCTTTAACCTGATCTTTATAATCTAGTTTCTCCCAGGTGAAAAGTTCCACTTCTTTTGTAATTTGTTGACCGGAGCCGTCTTTAAAGGTCAATGTTTTAACCTCGGGAATTCTTCCCATGTGACCATACGCTGCTGAGTCACTATAAATAGGATTCCTTAATTTCAATCGTTGTTCAATCGCATAAGGTCGCATATCGAAAATGCTATAAACTATATCTGCTATTTGAGCATCTGTTTTTGCTACCTTGGCTGTTCCATAAGTATTTATGTAAATATTGGTAGGCTTAGCTACCCCTATCGCATAAGAAACCTGCACTAAAACCTCTTTACAAACACCCGCAGCCACCAGGTTTTTTGCAATATGTCTGGTAGCATAAGCAGCAGAACGATCCACTTTTGAAGGATCTTTACCACTAAATGCACCTCCACCGTGAGCACCTTTGCCACCGTAGGTATCAACAATAATCTTTCTTCCTGTTAAACCTGTGTCTCCATGAGGTCCGCCAATAACGAACTTACCTGTAGGATTGACGTGATAGGTAATAGTTTCGGTAAATAAAGCCTGTAATTCAGGTTTTAATTTTGCCTTAACTCTTGGAATAAGTAACTGAATAACATCAGATTTAATTTTCTCTAACATTACCTGTTCATTCTCATTAAAATCATCATGTTGGGTAGAGACGACAATGCTATCAATGCGGATAGGTTTATGGTTATCATCGTACTCAATGGTAACTTGAGATTTTGCGTCAGGTCTGAGATAATTCATGGCATCGGTTGCCTTCGCCGATTTGCGAATTTCCGCCAGTTCCAATAAAATTCTGTGTGCTAAATCTAACGCTAGAGGCATATAATGCTCCGTTTCCTCGGTAGCATAACCAAACATCATACCTTGGTCACCCGCGCCCTGATCTTCATCTTTCGCTCTTTCGACACCCTGATTTATATCAGGCGATTGCTCATGAATAGCGGAAAGAACGCCACAAGAATTAGATTCAAACATATATTCTGACTTGGTATAACCAATACGTTTGATAACATCGCGAGCAATTTGTTGAACATCAAGATATGCTTTTGATTTAACCTCACCGGCAAGAATAACCTGACCTGTAGTAACTAAGGTTTCACAAGCAACTTTCGATTGAGGGTCAAAAGCAAGAAAATGATCAACAAGTGCATCAGATATTTGGTCGGCCACTTTATCCGGATGACCTTCCGATACTGATTCTGAAGTGAAAAGATAAGCCATATTACAGGTTTGTATAAATTTTATAATAGATTAAAAATATAATCAAAGATAGGAATATATTTATTTAATGTTACAGGTAAAGAAAGATTCCCATCCTTCATTTGTCAACATTTTCCCTTCTAATTTATCACCAATGGCCACAGGTCCAACTCCTGCTGGGGTACCAGTGTAAATAAAATCACCCATTTGGAGCTTAAAATATTTTGACACGTAAACAATTAAGGTCTCGAAAGAAAAAATACAATCAGCCGTATTACCTTGTTGTACTAATTCCTCATTTTTCAGCAACTGGAATTCAAAAGCAGCGGAATTTGGGAATGCAGAAAGTGGCTTAAAGTTACCTAGCACGGCTGAATGGTCAAACGCTTTGGCAATTTCCCAAGGCAATCCTTTCGCTTTTTGTTTAGCCTGAATATCCCGGGCTGTAAAATCGATACCCAACCCAATTTCCTCAATATAATCAGAAGCAAATTGAGGTTCAATGTGCCTTCCATTTTTACCGATTTTAATAACCACCTCTACCTCATAGTGCAAATCATTTGTAAAAGAAGGATAATAAAGAGGCTTATTGTTTATTAATAAAGCGGTTGGTGGCTTCATAAAAACAATAGGCTCATCAGGAACTGCATTTTGAAGTTCCTTGGCATGAGCACCATAATTACGTCCGATACAAATAATTTTCATGATTGTAGAGTTACATTTTAATGTTCATAAGTCCCGCTAAGGATTTTACTTCATTCATTGTCTTCTGAGCCACTTTTCTAATCTCAGCGGAGGAATTTCTAATTATTTCCTTTACTTCCTCTTTATTTTCATCCAATTGTTGTCGACGATCAACCATTGCAACACTTATTTCCGTTAAGGCCTCTGCAACAGTGTCCTTTAGATGGACATATTTAAGAACACCTGACTGATAATCAGACATTAAGGAATGGTGCTGATTCATTTTATTAGCTGCTTTTAACAGTTCAAATAAGTTAATCAAACCTTGGGACATTTCTCCGGATGGCGTATCACCCGTATCTGTAACAGCCGATCGAATCTGTTTTTTAATTTTCTCCGGCGTACTGAAAACAGGAATATAGTGTTTTTCCCCTGCACTCTTACTCATCTTTTTCATAGGGTCTGCAGGAGACATCACCTTAGGCGTTTCCGTAAATAAAGGCTCAGGCAATACAAAATATTCTTGTCCGACTTGATTATTAAAACGCTGGGCTATATTTCTGGTAAGTTCCAAATGTTGTTCCTGATCTTTTCCAACAGGGACGAAATCAGCCTTGTAAATGAGAATGTCAGCGGCCTGCAAAACAGGATAATCTAATAAACCCGCTGAAATAAAACCGTCGGCATTTCCCTCCTCTACTTGCTGGGTTTTATCTTTGAACTGCGTCATTCGGGTAAGTTGTCCATAAGAAGCAAAACAGTTTAAAATCCAGGATAATTCTGCATGTTCAGGGACGAGAGATTGTACGAAAAGATTCTCCGTTTTAACTCCAGCAGCTATCAGATTAAATATAAGCTCCCAGGTATTTTCCTGAAGCTGTTTTGGATTGTAGGGCATGGTCATAGCATGATAATCTACAACGCCATAGAAACAATCATATTTTTGTTGAATATCTACCCAATTTTTTACAGCTCCGAAATAATTTCCGAAGTGCATATCACCCGTAGGCTGGATACAAGAAAGGACTGTTTTTGTAGCCACAATAAGAATTAAGACAATAAAAAAGAAACGAATAGAAAATTATTATCTACCCGCAATGAGTGAAATCTCCACATGAACAAAACGCGGTAGCGCTGCGACTTGCACCAATTCTCTGGCGGGAGCCGTTTCTTCTTTAAAATACTTACCATAAACGGCATTTATTTTTGAGAAATCGTTCATGTTGGTAACAAAAACAGAACATTTAAGCACATTTTCAAAGGTTAATCCTGCGGTGTGCAGAATACCCTCAAGGTTCTTTAACACCCTGTCTGTTTCAATTTCAATAGAATCAAGTACTAATTCACCCGTTACCGGATCTAAGGCAATCTGCCCGGACACAAATAAAACATCCCCGTACCAAACAGCCTGATTATAAGGACCGATAGGTGCGGGGGCATTTTTACTTGTTACTATAGTTTTACTCATAGAAACAGATTTTCAATAGGAAGACGCTACTATTTATTCTTCTGTCGCAGAAGCACTAAATAAACGACCTCTATAATAAAGATTACCAGTTACATCAGTGTAAGCGCGGTGACGTAGATGGGTTTCTCCTGTTACTGAACAGGTAGAAAGGGTTGGAATTTCTGCTTTGTAGTGCGTACGACGCTTGTGTTTACGTTGCTTTGAAATTCTACTCTTTGGATGTGCCATTTTTCAACGTTTATCTGTTATCTTAACAATAACAGGAATTAAGAATTTTTTTTATTATCCCAATTTTGAAGTATTTTCCAAGGGGAAAAATTTTCATCTTCAGGAGTTTCGTCAACTATTCCCTGGGAAAGGATTTTAATCATATCCATATCACAAGGAGGATTTAAATCACTTTCACAGTCATATCTTTTAATTACTGGTATAGCCAGTAAAATATTTTCATAAATCACAGGAGCCACATTCCATACAGGCGTTTCGGGATGAAGAACGATAACATCTTCGTTTTCAATCTCCTCTGGATGCTCCATTGATTTTATCAACAACTTATAATCACCTTGCAAAGGTATTTTAATATCAGCTAAACAGCGATCGCAAGGTGCGTGCAACTCAGCATTAAGGTTAAACTGCATAATAATCAGCCCAACCCTTTTTTCTAACAATACCCTAACACTTCCAGTGACAACATCATCGGGTGCATTTTCAAAAAAAGGAAGAAAATCACTGCCGACGGTGAAATCAAATGTATGTACCCCATCTTTAAGGCCTTTTAGGCGAATATCATAGGGAACTAAATCCTTCATGTCAAAAGAACTTTTTTTTAAAACGTGCGCAAATATAGGTAAAAAATAGATTCCTTGGATAAATACCTAAAAAAAAAACGGTATAAATCAATTTATTATTACAGCCGTTTTTTCAATCTCGGATCTGACTTTATCTAAAATCTCTAATTTTTCAGCTACGGACTTATACTCCTGTTTTACACCGACTTTCGTGAGTGCCCCAACCTTTTCGGTAAACGGAATAAACCCTGCTTTTTTAATTTTATCTACTACCCTGGCAGCATTATCAGGATTACCGAATACACCAATGGCTATTTTAACGTAAGTCGGTTCTTCGGTAGATTCAGTTTTCAACGGTTCTGACTTAATGACCGGTTTATCATCCTCTTCGTTCACAGGAAAATCTACCACTTGCGCACTTGTATCCACTGGATCTACCTCGGGATTAATACTTTTTTTCTCCTCATTAGTATCGTCATTCCAAGCCTCAAACATTTCTTTAACTTTAACCAACTTTCTTTCCATAAAGGGTGTAGTAACCATAAAATAAATGCCGGCAGCCAGAGCAACAAAAATGATACTAAAAACAACAAATTTTATCATCGGATTAGACGGTGGTACCGGTGGCATCATATTGCTACCTAGATCTTTCTGAACCTGAGTGTCCTCGGGTGAAATTTCAACAAATGGCACTTCGGGTAAACCGAAAGAATCATTTTCAAAAACTTTTAATCTGGGTACAAAGGCTATTTTATGTTCTACATTATAGTACAATCTGCCCAGGTTGGGTAATTCGACGCTATTGTGTAAATCTAAAGCGTCGTGAATATTTTTAGAAAAAAGCCTGATAGCCTCTGAAGCTATAGCATCATCCACTGAAAACCTTCTTTTTACCTCATTATGAAAAAGCGTACTATCTCCGTTTCCGCCGGGTTCAAATACAATGATAGTATCTGGTGGCAATATTTTTCCATTGATAGAATCTTCTTTAGCGGCAATGTATTTTTCAGAAAAAGTACCTAAACCAGAAACGTATAATCGATGATAGCTGGAAATTAAAGGTTGGATAATTGGATAAAGATCTAATTGCATAAATGGTAATTATTTTGTCATGTTTACAAATATAGTGGAATAACGGTAATTCGTTTCGTAAGTTTGTTTTATAATAACCCTTTTCATCAAATAATTATTATGCAGGAAGCAACCTCATTTCCACGACGAGAAAAATCAGCTGAACTATTTGCCAGAGCAAAAGCCGTATTTCCAGGCGGGGTGAGTTCCCCTGTCAGGGCTTTTAAGTCGGTAAGTGGACCTCCCCTTTTCATTAAACGGGGAGATGGATGCTATGTTTGGGACGAAGATGACAGCCGCTATATTGACTTTTGCGCCTCGTGGGGACCGTTAATTTTGGGACACAATAACGAACAAATAAGAGAAAGAATTTTTGAAGCGGTTGCTTCGGGAACTTCATTTGGCACCCCTACCCTCAATGAGCTGGAACTCGGTGAATTGTTGGTTAAAAACAATCCTTATTTAGAAAAAGTAAGATTTGTAAGTTCTGGTACCGAAGCCGTTATGTCTGCCATCAGACTGGCCAGAGGATTTACAGGAAGATCAAAAATTTTAAAATTTGAAGGTTGCTATCATGGACACCTGGACTCCCTTCTGGTGAAAGCAGGCTCTGGCTTGGTTACCTTTGGGGAATCAACCTCTGCGGGTATTCCACCGTCTTTCGCCGCTGAAACATTGGTTATTCCCTTAGATGACCGCGCCGCACTGGATGAAGCCCTGGATAAATATGGCCAAGAAATTGCCTGTATAATCATAGAGCCTATTCCCGCCAATAATGGACTTTTACTACAAGATTATTCTTTCCTGAAATATCTTAGACAAAAAGCGACAGAGCATAAGGTACTTCTTCTTTTTGACGAAGTAATTTCCGGATTCAGAGTACATTTCGCTGGAGCGGCTGGTTACTATGACATTAAACCTGACTTAGTTACCTACGGAAAAATCATTGGCGGTGGTATGCCCGTCGGCGCGTATGGCGGAAGTAATGAACTTATGGCTTTTATTTCACCCGACGGACCTGTTTATCAAGCGGGAACCCTTTCTGGAAATCCTGTCGCAATGGCCGCCGGACTTGCCGCTTGCCAACAATTATTGATGCCCAATTTTTATTGTGATCTTGATCATAAAACCAATCATTTAATAAAAAAACTGACAGACCACGCCACAGAAAACAAATACAGTGTTACCTTCCCCAAAGTAGGTTCTATATTTTGGATAGCCTTTAGTACAGAGACCATAAAAAAGGCTGATCAAATTGATCCCGCTTCCATGAAATTCTTCAAACTTTTACATGCCGCCCTCCTTGAAAAAGGAGTCTATATGGGTCCTTCTGGCTATGAAGTAGGATTTGTCAGTTCCGCACATACCATTGAAGTATTAGATGAGGCAGCGGAGATAATCAATTGGGCCATGGATAGCGTATTTAGTGACCTTTAACTCATTTTATGCTAAATAATCAGTTGCGTATCATTTCATACTTGGTTATTTTTTACATGCTACTGGCCTTTAGCTGGTGGACGGTTCTTTTGCATACTAAAAACAGAGACGCATTTCTAGCGAAAAATGAACTTCTAAAACTAAGCTTAATTGCAAAAAATGAAATAAAAAACGAGGAAGACTTCCTTAAAAATTCCTTTCATATTGAACTCAGAGATGCTTATAAACGCCAGGAATGGATGATTCTTGGCGAAGCCTCTGTTTTTGTGTTAAGCCTGCTCATTGGTATCGTTTTTATAAACAGAGGTTACCATAAAGAGATTCTCGCTGCTAAACAAAGTAGTAATTTCCTGTTATCCATTACCCACGAGTTGAAATCTCCTATTGCTTCCATAAGATTAGGATTTGAAACGCTGCAACGAAAAAAATTATCGGAGGAACAGTCGCATGTTTTACTTAAAAATGGAATAAATGATACTGATAGATTAAATAATCTGGTTTCCGATCTTCTTCTCTCCGCCAGATTAGAATCGACATATCAGCTAAATACAGAATTGTTTTCCTTAGAAATTTTAATAGATGAGTGTGTTCAACTCTTAAAACAAAAATTTCCCTATGCTATCATAAAAGTTAATTTAATACAGGAAATCCCTGAGATACTGGCTGATTATTCAGCTATTCGTTCCGTAATCATTAACTTACTTGAAAATGCTGTAAAATATAGTGACAGTGTCCCTGAAATAAATATTGAGTTGACTTCAAACAATGAGCGGTGTAATATAGAAATTTCTGATAAGGGAATCGGGATAGATCAAAGTGAGAGAAAGAAGATATTTGAAAAATTTTATCGCGTTGGAAATGAGGATCAAAGAAAAACAAAAGGAACTGGATTGGGTTTATACATTGTAGATCAAATAGTAAGGGCCCATAACGGATCCATAACCGTTTCTTCAAATCAGCCAAAGGGAACTATTTTCAATGTTTTCTTACCTTTTAATTAATAAAACCCTGATCAAAATGCGCATTCTTCTGGTAGAAGACGAGGAAAATATAAGAGACCTGGTTAAGTTAAACCTTGAACTTGAAAATTTCGAGGTGATTGCTACTGGAAATGGTCGAGATGCGCTTAAATTATCCGTTGGTCAGCATTTCGACCTCATTTTATTAGATGTTATGTTACCCGAGATGGACGGCTTTCAGATATGTGAGCAAATTAGATTAAGTGATCTTCAAACACCCATTATTTTTTTAACGGCGAAAGATGGTTCAAATGATCGGATACAAGGTTTAAAATATGGTGCGGATGATTATATTGTAAAGCCCTTCGTTTTTGAAGAGTTACTATTAAGAATCAATAATTTACTTAAAAGAAGTGCGCGGACTCCAGAAAATACGGCCACGGTTTTTTCCTTTGGAAATAATCAGATAAATTTTATCACCTTTGAAGCCATAGGTAATGAGGGAAAGTTTCTACTAACAAAGAAGGAGGCTATGCTTTTAAAGTTACTTATAGACAGAAAAAATCAGGTGGTTTCACGACAACAAATTTTACAATCTGTATGGGGTTACGATGTTTATCCCAGCACCCGGACCATAGATAATTTCATTTTGAAATTTCGACGAAATTTTGAGGAGGACACCAGAGAACCTGTTCATTTCCATGCCATACGAGGCATTGGTTATAAATTTAGTTATCCTTCTGGCTCTACAAATGAGATAGTTGAGTAAGAAAATCACGTACTTCCAAGGTATTAACCAGGTGATATTTAGCTTCTGAATTTTCCATACCTATTTTCACTGAAAATGCTTCCGGGGGCAAAACCCTAAACATATCTTCATCTGTTTTATCATCACCGATAGCTAAAATAAAGTCCCAATCATCCATTTGCAACCAATTTAAGGTGGCTTTACCTTTAGTTACGCCGGCATGTTTGACTTCCACTACTTTATTGCCCTCCAGTACGTGTAACTCAGTATTTGCCGTAAGATATAAAAGCACGTCTCTGAATTCTCTTAAGCGCTTTTCACCTAAATCTTTGTCTATCTGTCTATAATGCCAGGCTATCGAAAATTCCTTTTCTTCTATAAATGAACCTGGTGTCCGCTCGACAATATTTTCAAGAGCCGCTCTGACATCATTTTTCCAGTCGCTTGATAAACCAGGCGTCCTTCGCCACTCCGTTGAATCTTTCAACCAAACGCCATGTTCCGCTGCAAGATCTATGCCCAAATTCCCCAACCAATCTTCTAAAGTGTGTTTATCTCTCCCACTATTTATCACCATTCTATTGTTGGGATCTGCATTTAGCCTTAACAATAAATCTATAAGATCAGTGTCTGGAAAAACAGCCAGGGGGTCAACATGAAAGGGCATTAAGGTACCGTCATAATCCAGGATAATTAGCCTTTTTTTACTATGCTGATAGGCGTCAAAAATTACCGTTTTAATTGATTCCTCCAATTTATTAATATGAAACTGCCGTCTATTATGAAGATGTCTGTCCAGTTCCTTTAAAAAATTAGCCGCCCAATAATCCACAGCATACTTTTTCAACCCTGCCTGCATGTTTTTAAGTCTCAGAGCTTGTTCTTGTTCAGGCATGATTAAGGCAGTCTTTATAGCTTTTACAATGTCATAAGTATCATGAGGATTTACTAAAATAGCGTCTGACAATTCTGTTGCAGCGCCCGTCATTTCACTAAGAATAAGCACTCCTTTACCTATATCATTTTTACTTGCTATATATTCTTTTGCCACCAGATTCATTCCATCTCTTAGAGGGGTAATTAAGGCTATATCAGCTACTTGATAAAGGGTTAACAGTTCATTATGTAATAAATTACGATATAAATAATGGATAGGTATCCAGCCAAAACTGCCATAAGTACTATTTACTTCGCTGACCAAAGTATTCAGCGTCTTCTTTAAATCTCTATATTGAGTAACCTGAGAACGGGAAGGAATAACGACTAAAACGAGGGTAACGAGACCTATATATTCCGGATGAAGATCTAAAAAACGGGCAAATGCCTGAATCCTTTGGGGAATACCTTTTGTGTAATCTAAGCGATCTAATGAAATAATTATTTTTTTTCCATTACCGAGATTACCAATATTTATAGTTTCATCAGCCAGATTAGATACAGAAGGAACCGCTGCATATTTATTATAGTCTATACCCATTGGAAAAACATCGACATTCACCACCCTATTTGTTGTAGTTATCTTTCCTATATGATGTTCAAAACCGCAAATTCTATAAGCAGCACTCAAGAAATGACGCATATAGCCGTAGGTATGAAAACCAACCTGATCCGCCCCGAGCATACCCAAAAGTAAATCGGAACGCCACGGAAGGGTTCTGAAAATTTCATAAGACGGAAATGGGATATGTAGGAAAAAACCAATGGACAAATCAGGAAAATTATTTCTAAGAATTCCGGGTAATAACATCAACTGATAGTCATGAATCCAAACCGTATCATCAGGTTTTATGCAGTTCGATATAATCTGCGCAAACCTATTATTTATTTTTACATAAGCATCCCAATATTCCTCTTTATAAGAAGTATATTGAGTAAAATAATGAAAATGTGGCCAAATGGTACGATTGCAAAACCCTGAATAATAAGTATCTATATCATTTTCTGACAAAAATACAGGAATAAGACCTTTTTGCTGGAGGAGATCTGTAACCTCAGATTCTTCTGTTCTACTAAAGTGAGAACCCGGCCATCCAATCCATATTTTCTCGATTGCATCGGGAAGTGCACTTAAACCAGTAGCTAATCCGCCTGAACTGGCTGCACTGACATATATATCGCCCTGCTTCTGAATAGTTACGGGCAAACGATTGGAAACGATTACCAGCCTAGTCATAATTTATTTTTAACCTGCCAAATTAAACCTCCTTTGGCTTCCTAACTGTCTTAAACCGCTCAACAAACTCCTTTTCAGTAACAAATTCCAGTTCAACGAAAGTACGGCCAACGAACTTCTTAACTTCTTGATAATCTCTTCCTCTTTTATCGAGAAAAGTATCTTGTAAACGATCGATGTAAGCCAGGGCAGCTTCTCTGATCCTCATATTAAAGTGCTGATTATTAAATATCTGCTGATAAGTTGGGAATAGCTGAGTGAAAATACCGAAAAACTCCATATAATCTTGTTCCTCAATATTCTTAATTAATTTTAAAAAATATTGAGAGACCGTTAATCTAAGACACTCATTAATATCAGATAAGCCGTCGTATTTTGAGTGAAATTGTCGTATTTCCTCTTGAACAGATTCGTTGGTGTACCCAGCCTTATGAATTTTATCCACTACTGTATAATAAGCAGACAATTCATCATTCATGGTTTTATCAAGAATAGCTGATAATCTCAAATCTGCTTCAGGAGTAAGGATACCCTGTCCATCCTGGTGTAAATCGAGCAAGATGGAAAAAGAACGTTGAGAAAATACCTCCGTGTTCTTTGTTCTTATTTTGTTGATGGTTTTATGCAGATTAATTCTATCTATTTCCGGCATGTCAAAAAACAGACCAAAAATCAACATAATTTCCTGATGTTCTGCCGTTCCCCAAAAATCTTCGTTTATTACAAACTCAGAAAGTGGCGTAATCAAACTTTCGTTAGCTGATGGTTTATCAACTCTGGATAACAAAAATCTTTTCAGTTGGGGAAAAAATACAACTAATTCACCTGTAGTGGAGGGAAATTCCGCAGAAAGGAAAACATCGTTTTGAAATTGTTTTAAAAACCTTGAATAAGCTAATTTTCTTTCAGCTAAATGAACAAATTTTTCATTTTTCTGGTTTTGAAAAAACTGCTTAACTCTTTTATTTTCAATAGATTCAAGTACATTGGTAATCCATATATCACTGCATAAAGCAAATCCTACCTGGACTGACATACCTATTCTTTTTCTTAACAACTCAAAATTAGGTGAGCTGGAAATAGCCAGAATTAAATCTTTGAAATGTTCTTGTGGTCTGATATATTTAAAATCATTATTAACATTACCACGTAAAACGACATACCCAAGTAACTTAGGTAAGAATAGACCTTCGAACACAGGATCCATCAAAACTTGTTCCAATGCAATTAACTGCAATGGTGAATTTTGAGCTACAACTTGATATATTTCAGCAATAGAAGGCTCGAAATTACTTTTTAGTTCGTTATAATCGACCTCTTCTTCTGAATTAAGATAAGCAGCGAGTGCGGGAGAATCTTGAATTCCCACGGCAAGCTCTTCAAGTTGTGTAAGGTATTCCGCGTTTAATTCGTACATGGTCATCATTTTAAATGGAAACCTGATAATGCATTTTTCAGCATTACCAGGTTAAAAGATATTAAATTTCCTCAGGGAGAATTTTATTCAGCTGCAGGCGTTTCCTCGTTGGTTTCTTCTGCAGGAGTTTCCTCCACTACGACTTTTTTAGAAACTTTTGGTGCAGCAACTCCTGACACCATTGCATGGAAGTCACTAATTTCTTTCTTGGTCTGACTTACTCTGTCTGCAATTTTTGCTTCTTTCTGTTCAACCCAAGAAGTGTGCTTTTCATCTGCCTGTTCTAAAGTAAGAGCACCTTTTTTAACACCTCTCATAAGGTGTTTCTTGTAAAGAACTCCTTTGAATCTTAAGATAGCATTAACAGTATCAGTAGGTTGTGCGCCATTATTTAACCATTCGAAAGCTTTATCGCGGTCAATATCAATGGTTGCAGGTTTTGTCATTGGATTGTAACTTCCAATTCTTTCGATGAAACGTCCATCACGGGGAGCACGTGCATCTGCAATAACGATGTGGTAAAAAGGAGATTTTTTTCTCCCCATACGCTGAAGTCTGATTTTTACGGCCACTTGTCAAAATTTATGTGGTGAATGCCAGCCAACCCTACGTCCCTAAGGAACCAGGTAGGTTTTAACAGCACAAAAGTAATCTTTTTTACTGGATTTCCTACTTCTTAATCAAAATAAAAAAATCTGTCCTTAAAATTCGCAACGGAATCTAAGATTTAGCCTCCTACTGGTCAAATAGTTAGGAATAGCATACTGCTGCAGAAAAACCGTTTTAATCCAGGTATTCCCTGCTTGATTCTGAACTTGAAGTAAGTTAAATACCTCTAAACTTAACCAGGTTTTTTTACTAAACCTCAGCCAATGGTCAGGTTTGATAAGTGATTTTTTTTCTCTGTCGTAGAGTAAAAATGAAAAACCTATATCTACTCTATGGTATGGATTTAGCCGGTAAGTATTTCTATAGACTGTATTGTTCCCCTGAAGCCCATAAGGTAAACCAGTTCCTAAGGTAAAATTAACGTGAACTCGGAAATTATCATTTTTAGGCAAGTAATCCTGGAAAAACAACGCCATAGTAACCAGCTGGTCCGACGGCCTTGGTACGTCCTTTACCACCGTCGCATCAGTCTTTCCAACTTCCCTTTCCAAGTGTTCTATCCCATTTAACCTTTCTCTGGCTCTAAGAAAAGAGAGATTTATCCATGATTCTGCTCCATTGACAAATTCACCATTTAACCTGACATCCAGACCGGTTACGTATCCGGAGGCATTGTTTTCACCAGCATACCGAATACGAACATTTTCAACCTCATAAGAAACCAGGTCCCATAAATTTTTATAGTACCCTTCCGCAATCAACTTAAATTTCGTTGGATTATCTTTGCCCAAATAAAAATCATAAGAAAAACCAGCCAGATAGTGAAACGATTTTTGAGCTAAAACATCTAAATTCATCAAACCATTTGGTCTTCTCAACTCCCTGTAAAAAGGGGGTTGCATATAATATCCAAAAGCAAGTTTCCAGGAAATATCGCTTTTAATACCTAAAGGTTTATAGAGTAGTTGAACACGGGGAGAAAATAGAAACTCCTTATTTATCGTCCAGTAATTTGCCCTTAATCCCATAGATAACCTCAATTCTCTTTTACCCGCTTTTCTGTAGGTGTAAGTGTCCTGAAAATAGCCACTTAGCCTTGACGAATTCAATTCATTTTCTGTTTTTAAAACCTGTGAAAGTTGGAGTTCATCAGCACTATATGGCAGAGAATATCCCGCTGAATCAATCCTCTCCCATTCGTTGATTCTATCGTAAATGGACTCAAACTGGTATTTTAAGCTCCATTGTAAAAAATTATTCGACGAACCATCTTCTGTCATTTGTATTTCCAGACCTCCTTTGTACTCAATATTTGCTACCCTGGTTTGCAATAAATTTCGCACATATTGATGTTGGGTTCCAGAACCTAACTCTTCTAAAACCTCGCCAAATCGGGAACTACCAATATCCGATTCAATTTGACGTAAGCTGTAGCTACCCAATATATCAAAAGCTTCCTTTTCATAGGAACCAAAGCCAGAAAACAACCATTTCATAAATAATGGATTTTTCCTGTTTTCAGGTAACCAGGTCAAAGAAACTCCACCCATTCCTGTGGTAAAAACATTTTTTTCCTCCCCTTCAAAAACACTATAAAGTTGTAAGGCATAATTAATGAGACCAAAAGCCGTACTCCGGGTGGTAGGTCTGAATTCATAACTTGCATTGTTATAGTTGCCCAGAAAGCCTACTTGAAGAGACTTTGATAGGTCGTAAGTTAAATATACCTGCAAATCGGTAAAATTTGGAACGTATTCACCTTTTACATCCAAAGAGCCCAATAAGTATTTATTTGTTTTATATCTGGTTCCTACTAAATATCGCCATTTTTTGAAATCACTTTTACCTGCGGGCAAACTACCTTCCAAATGAGCGGTCGCCCCTAAAAGACTTCCTGAAAAAGAGCCGCCGAACGCTTCCGGTCTTTTATACTTTATATCTAACACCGATGATTGTTTGTCACCGTACCGAGCTTCAAATCCACCAGATGAAAATGACAAATCTCTTACTAAATCGATATTTGGAAAACTCAGCCCCTCTTGTTGACCCGCACGAATTAACTGGGGTCTATATATTTCAAAATCATTAACATAGACCAGATTTTCATCGTAATTTCCTCCTCTCACATTGTATTGAGAACTTAATTCCCCTCCCGTTCCGCTGCTTGCACCCAATGCTAAATGAGGAAGTAAACTTTCCAGATTACCAGAGGTACTAGGTAACAATCGAAGTTGTTCAACCCCTTCTCTTACCATTCCTGCTTCCTGAATGCGCGAACTTCGAATTTCAATTTCTATATCTGAAGTAGTGGGTGCCAGTGTTATATCGAATTGCCTGCTACTGCCGTTAGGCATTGCATCTGCATTGACAACACTTTCCTTATAACCAATACGAGTAAACACTAGAATAAAAGGCTTTTGGGCTGGTACATTAATATTATACCGACCGGAAGCATCTGTTTCTACCGCATTAGAGGAGCCCTTGAGGTAAACAGTCACAAACTCAACAGGTAAATCGGTTAATCCATCTGTTACCGTACCTGTGATTTTAGCACTGATAGACGATTGAGCAATACTTTTACCAATATTTACTAAAAAAACTGATAAAACAATAATTAACCACTTCTGCATATTATTAATTATTAATATTGCCCGTTTTTAACATTATTTGCTATTTCATAAAATTTATTCACCGTTTCCTCTCTGTGTAACGCCTTAAATACCGAAGTACCCGCCACTAAATTATCCGCGCCTGCTTCTATGAGTTGTGCAGCATTTTTCAAATCTACCCCACCATCAATTTGTATAATAACATCTGGATAGGAGACATCTAATAAATTTCTTAATTCTCTAACCCTATTTATAGTATGTGGAATAAATTTTTGTCCTCCAAAACCTGGATTTACAGACATAATTAATATCATTTCTACATAAGGAAATATGTCTTTCAGTAAAGAAACCGGCGTGTGAGGATTTACCGCCACCGCTGGAGATACTCCTAACTCTTTGATCTGTTGAAGGGTTCTTACCAAATGAGGACAAGCTTCATAATGCACGGTGATTCTATCTGCACCCGCCTCATGAAATGATTTTAAGTATTGGTCTGGATTTGAAATCATTAAATGAACATCAAAAATCTTTTTTGTCAACGGCCTCAATGAGGATATAACGGGGAATCCAAAACTTATATTGGGAACAAAATGTCCGTCCATAATATCTAGATGCAACCATTCTGCCTGGCTGTTGTCAAAAAACAAAATTTCTTCCTGAAGTTGGCTAAAATCAGCGGCAAGTAAAGATGGCGATAAACAAAATGACCTCATTATATTTAATTAGTTAGCGCAAAAGTATAAAATAAGCATTGAATTTGTTGCCAAAATGCTTTTATATTCATTGAATTATAAAGAGAATTGATTTATTGAACATCTAAAAAATCATTGATAACAAATAAAATACAAATCATTTGATTAAAAAGAATTAAATTTATAACTGCATTTTAAAAAAAATGAACCGAAATGTCTCTCGAATTACCTGTTCAAATAAAAATCAATTGTCTTCCTTATGCTGGTTTAAGTTTAAATCAGCTCTACGACATAATGAAATTGAGACAAAAAGTATTTGTTGTAGAACAAAACTGTCCCTATTTAGATGCAGACGATGTTGATAAAAATGCGTGGCACTTGCTATTTTACGGTTGGGATGAACAATTAATTGGTTATTCCAGACTTATCCCAAAGGGCATTGTCTTTCCAGAATATGCATCGATTGGAAGAGTCGTTGTTGATCCGGATTTCCGGCAAAAAAATCTCGGTAAGCAGGTTGTTAACAGAGCTATAGATGAGATGGAGGCCTTGTATGGAAACATTGAAATTAAAATATCGGCACAATCCTATCTCATTAAATTCTATGAATTCCTTGGTTTTTACAAAGCTGGCGAAGAATATCTGGAAGATGGCATTCCACATACGCCCATGATAAAACCTAAAAAGCTTTTATAAAATATAATGCATTCACCGTTTACAAACCGCCAGGGGCCAAAAGGTGTTTTGGGGGAGATTGTGCCGCCAGGGGCCAGTTGTTTGAATCAGGATTTACAGGATTTCGAGGATTAACTATAACGTCGTTGGTTTGGGAGGGAAGTTTATTATTAAACGGTGCTTTCATTGCCAAGCCTCCCGCCGATGTGTTACACATCGGCGAAAAGAAGGGTAAAAAGTAATCCTCTACAAATTACCCTTACCTCCAAAACGAAGACGTACGCTGCAATCCTGAAAATCCTGTAAATCCTGATTCAAAACCAGATGATAGCAGGTGAAATTTATATTGTATCCTGTCGGGGAAAAGACGCGAAGCATCACGTCTCTACATGATGACATTCTGACCATTGGGAAATGCATCTGTATCATGGGAGGGCGAATGCAATTCGCCTCTACAATAATGGAATGACTATCATCCGTGAAATCCAATAATCCTTAAAATCCGTGATTCAAAACCGGGTGATAGCAGGTAAATTTTACCTATAATAACACAAAAAAAGAGGCCATCTTTTCAGACAGCCTCTTTTTTTGAAATGCTTAATTTCCTTGCATCACCTTTTCCTGGTGATTTATAGATTCCTGATGAATCGCTTTTAGCGTGGTTTCTACAAACTCCTCGCTTAATCCTTTTTTAGTACCTATGGAAAGACCTCTTTCCAAAATTTCGTTCCAACGATTAGTTTGAAGAATAGCAATATTATTGTCTTTCTTAAATTTGCCAATACCTTCGGCCAATTTCATTCTTCGGGCATATAGATTCATTAATTCATCGTCAATTTCATCAATTTCATGTCTTAAATGATCAATATTATTGTGAAATTCAGGATTATCGGTGGTAGCGAGCCTGAACTTTAACTTATTATAAAGTTCTGCGCCATATACCTCCGGGGTAATTTGCTGGGCAGCGTCACTCCAGGCCTCATCGGGACGAGGATGAACTTCGGTCATAAGGCCGTCAAAATTAAGGTCAAATCCCTTTTGGGCCACTGCCAATAAAGTATCTCTGCGTCCGCATATATGACTATTATCCACAATAATTTCTAAATCTGGAAATAATCTTTTCAACTCAATGGCAATTTGCCAGCGGGGAATATTTCTATAGTTTGATTCCCCATGATGAGAGAATCCCCTCTGAATAGCGGCAATTCTTCTGATACCTGCATTATAAACCCTTTCGATGGCACCAATCCATAATTTCAGATCAGGGTTCACCGGATTTTTAATTAATACAGGAATATCCACGCCTTTCAAGGCATCGGCTACTTCCTGCACGGAGAAAGGATTTACCGTCGTACGTGCACCTATCCAAAGTACATCAACGCCAGCTTTCAGGGCTTCAAAAACATGCTGGGTATTGGCCACCTCCGTTGTAACAGGCAAACCAGTTTCAGCTTTCACCTTTTTAAGCCAGGGCAAACCAATGGCGCCTACCCCTTCAAATTCACCGGGACGGGTTCTTGGTTTCCAGATTCCTGCTCTAAAAAGATCCACTTTACCGAGAGCAGCTAAACCGCGCGCCGCCTGAAGTACTTGTTCTTCTGATTCAGCACTGCAAGGGCCGGCAATAATAATTGGACGTTTTTCCGTACGTGCCAAAACGGGGCTAAATGTCATTTCCATGAATATTCCTTTAAATTAGTCAGGAAATAATGCGTTTTATAGCATTTGCTTCCTCGATAAGTGTGTGAAATGTATCAAAATCGTTTTTTATAAGTAAACTTCGAAATTGCGATAATTGGTTAATGTGTTCATCCAAAACATCGAGAACATTATCTCTGTTTTGTTTGAAAATGGGTATCCAGGTATCCGGAGAAGATTTAGCCAGACGAACCGTACTGCTGAATCCTGAACCTGCTAATTCAAATATTCTATTTTCATCTTTTTCCTTTGCGAGCACCGTTAAAGCTAAGGCAAATGAGCTAATATGAGAAATATGCGAAACATAAGCGGTGTGTACATCGTGCGATTTCGAATCCAATTCTAATACCTTCATATTCAATGAAGAAAAAATATTCCGAACTGTTTCTAGTGCATCCGGCGCACTAAGTTCAACATCGCAGAGAACGGTATATTTGCCTTCAAACAAATGAGGAATAGCAGCCTCCGGTCCCGAAAATTCAGTGCCCGCCATTGGGTGAGCAGCAACATATCTATTCCTTCTCGGGTGCAAGCGAACAGCCTCTGATAATTGCATTTTAGTGGAACCTACGTCCATTACTATTTGAAGATCGGTAATACTTGAAAGTAGTTCGGGGATAATTCTTACCATGCTATCCATTGGGGTAGAAACTATAAAAAGATCCGCTCTTTTTATTGCTTCAGGTAAGGTTACTATCTCATCTGCCAATCCAAGTTTTAAAGCTTTAGCTGCATTGTCAGACTGACTGTCAATACCCAATATATGATTTATTCCCGCTCTGTTTTTAAGGGAAATTCCTAAAGACCCACCAATTAAGCCTAATCCAATAATGGCTACAATCATTATTAAACTTTTAGTTCAGATAAATGAATTCTTTCCAAAGCCTCTTCAAAATCAGTTACGGGACTGCAAAGAGAAATTCTAAGATATTGATCGCCGCCGCTGCCAAAAATACCGCCTGGCGTAATAAATAAATTAGTTTCATAGAGCAGTCTATCGGCCAATTGATAGGCATTTTCAAAAACATCAGGAATTTTTGCCCATAAAAACATGCCTACCTGATTATTTGCATACTTACAACCCAATAAATCCATTACCTTTTCAGCCACCTTTCTTCTTTCTAAATATACCTTATTCAGATTTTCATACCATGCATCGGTTAGTTCCAGCGCGGTGATAGCTGCTTTTTGAACGCCATAAAACATGCCAGAATCCATATTACTTTTAAATCGTAATATTTCAGCTAAATAATCAGCTCTACCCGCTAACATGCCTATCCTCCATCCTGCCAAATTATGTGCTTTGCTTAAAGAATTTAACTCCAAAGCAACATCCATAGCACCAGGGACAGATAAAAGGCTATGTTTTTCAGGATTTAATACAAAGGTATATGGATTATCATTCACCAATAATATATGGTATTGTTTGGCAAACTGAATCAGCGCTGTAAAATAATCCTTATCTGCGGGAGCGCCTGTAGGCATATTAGGATAATTAAGCCACATTAATTTGACCTTAGAAAGGTCAGTTTTTGCGAGAAGATCCAGATCTGCCTGCCAGTTTTTTGACTCTTCCAAGGCATAATAGCGCAACGTTGCCCCCGTCAACTGAGCTACTGCAGAATAAGCCGGGTATCCAGGATTGGGCACAAGAACTTCATCACCTGGTTCGAGATAAGTCATAGAAATATGCATAATCCCCTCTTTGGAACCAATCAGCGGCAAAATTTCAGTATTTGGATTAAGATCAACCTTAAAATATTTTTTATACCACATTGAAAAAGCCTGCCGTAATTCAGGTAAACCTAAATAAGATTGATAACCATGCACCTCTTTTTTACTACTTTCCCTGATTAAAGTTTGAATAACTTCCTCATCGGGGGCCTGGTCAGGGCTTCCAATACCAAGATTGATAACTTTTTTACCCTCAGCACGTAAAGAAGCAATTTCCTTTAATTTTCTGGAAAAGTAGTATTCCTCTACTTGCCCCATTCTGGAGGCGGGCAAAATGATGGGCTCGCTTTTCATTCCTCAAAATGTTTACCTTGATTATAAATTCCTAGTATCTGCATATTATTTGCCAATGGTTTAATGGCATCAATGGCAGATTGAATGGGAACCGATCCCTCTGAAATGAAATCCAGATAGAACTGATATTCCCATGGCTTACCTAAAATGGGGGTAGATTGAATTTTAGAGACATTAATATTATAGGCAGCTAAGACAGCTAATACTTTATACAGGCTTCCAACAGTATGATCCACTGAAAATGTTATGGAAACTTTATTGGCCTGATCATCGATAATGGCCATTTTCTGAGGTTGTAAAACCCAAAATCTGGTATGATTGGCCTTATTCGTCTCAATACTTGGCGCAAGGATGTTTAAATCGTACATTTTTGCCGCTAAACTGCTGGCAATAGCACCAATACCCTTCCATTGTCCGTCTTTAATATACTTTGCTGAAAGGGCAGTATCCTCACTTTCGATAAGTTTAATAGAAGGAAAATTTCTGAAAAACTCACGACATTGTTCAATGGCAATGGGATGGGAATGAACCTCTTTCAAATCGGCTATTGACTGTCCAGGTAAAGCCATTAAATTCTGAACAATCCTTAAATACACCTCTCCAACGATAGAGAGAGAAGAATCATGAACCCTTTTGTAGTTAGGTAGCAAAGTTCCTGCAATAGAATTTTCAATAGCCATAAGCGCAACATCCACCCTGGTATCACTTTGAGCACTCTCCACTAGTTGGTCGAAAGTTATGGCGGGAATTATTTCAATAGACTGACCTTCAAAACAATGTCTTGCAGCAATGTCATGAAAAGCACCAGGCACCCCTTGTATGGCAACGCCCAGAGATTGGGTATTTTTTAACTTCTTTTCAAGTAACGTTTGAGCGATCATAATTCATTTTTAACCAAAAAAAAAGTCCCGATGCCGGGACTCTATTTTGCAGAAATAATTTTATAGCAATCATAGCGTCCCTTTACGACAAAACGTAAAAACAGAAACCGCTAAAATAAAATGCTACTGAAAAATTCATTCCTACGTGTTTTAATATTGTAAAAATAGGATAATTCAATAATATTCCAAAAAAAGTAAGGAAAAATAATCAACAATTTAACCTAATGGCTATATTATTGCATTAATATCAATTTTTAATCTTTCTAACCTCTTTATATGAGAATATTAACTCTGTGTATTTACCTTTTTTTGATAAAGGTCACCTTAGTGGCTCAACTGCCCGAAAGTAATATTTTCCAATTAGAAATAAAAAAAGATGCTCAGGGAAATTTAAAGCTTCAGAAGCCTACCCTTTTAACTTCATTGAATACACAGGGTTATAACAATCACCCCCATTTAGTAGGAGATAGTCTTTTATTTTACAGCAGTGCCGCAAAAGGAGCCTCTCATCCCGACATTTACAAACTGAACACTTCCAGTGGTAAGTTAGTACGCTTCACCGACACAAAGGAAGGTGAATATTCTGCCATAACTATGCCTAATAAAAGGGACATTGGTGTTTTAAGAATGGAGTTTTGGCCAAAGGACACCCTTCAAAGGATTTGGTCGCTGCCTTTAGACGGACAAAATCAAGGAAAACCCATTTTAGCAAATCATACGAATATTGGCTATTTTAGATGGGTTTCCGATCAAGGCGTAATTACCTTTGAACTGGGAAATCCACAAACCCTTTGGTATCGCCGTTTAGATGAAACGGCCTCTACAATAATAACCTCCTCACCAGGCAGATGTTTTCGGGTCACTGAAAATGGGGAACTTTACTATATTCAAAAGGCTAAACCAGGAGAACCCTCCTTCATTTACCGAACAAAAGCCATTTACTCCAGTGAAAGCCCCAAAATACCTATCATCATGCCATTGAACCAACAGGAAGATTTCAGTATTTTAAAAGATGGTACTTTAATAATGGCAGAAGGAGCAAAAATTTATCAATTTCACCCTGACAAAAATGCGAACTGGGAACTTTTGGTTGATTTATCCAATTTTCCATTGAAAAAAATTACCCGAATGGAAATTAACGGAAGTGAAAATAAACTTGTTTTAGTAGCTCAATAAATATAACCAATGAAAAACGCTTATATAATTCGAACACTCTTGAGCGTTTTACTGTTTTTGCAAATAACGAGTCCATTGATTTCCCAATCAAAAAAGGAAATGATTGCCTACAGAAAAACTCATCTGGACGAACTATTGGCAGACCCCAGAAAACCTATTACGCCTGAGGAAAAAAATTTAATAAAATATTTTTCATATAAAAAATCCTGGCAGGTTGAAGCAGAATATGTTCCATTAGAAAAGGAACCTGTATTTCAAATGCCTACCTACAGTGGTGTTACCCGAGATTATCGAAAATTTGCCACGGCAACCTTTACACATGGTCCTGAAAAAATAACGGTATATCTATACCAAAATATGACATTAATACGTCAACCGCAATTTAAAGATTACTTATTCTTACCCTTTAAAGATGACACCAACGGTGTGGAAAGTTATGGAGGAGGTCGTTATATGGATGTAAGGTTAAGTACTGTTAAGGACGGGAAGATCATTTTAAATTTTAATAAAGCGTATAATCCATATTGTGCCTATAATGAAGGATTCAATTGCCCGATTCCACCACAAGAGAATCATCTAAATCTCGCAATCAGAGCCGGAGAACGTAATTTTGAGTCAAAAAGAGGTGAAAAATAAGTATTAACTGCCTTTTTGTTCTTAAAATCTGACATAAAAGGGATTAAACATGAAAATTTGGCAGATAATAAAGATTGGCACATAATGTGATAGCATTCTATTAAATATTTTTTAACCACCTAATAAAATAAAGAGATATGAGGCCAATCAACGATCGTGTTGTAGTAAAGCCTGCTCCTGCGGAAGAAAAGACGAAGGGAGGAATTATTATCCCTGATACCGCTAAAGAAAAACCTCAAAGAGGTGAAGTAGTAGCAGTAGGACCAGGAAAAGACGGTAACCTAATGACAGTTCAGGTAGGCGACACCGTTTTATATGGTAAATATGCTGGTCAGGAATTGAATTTCGAAGGGTATGATTATTTAATCATGCGCGAAGATGACATTTTGGTCATTCTGTAATTATTTTCATTTCAAACCTTAAAGAGAAATCGAAAGATGGCTAAAGAAATTAGTTTTAATAGAGACGCCCGGGAAAAATTACGCGCAGGTGTCGATGCCATGGCCAATGCCGTGAAAGTAACCCTTGGACCAAAAGGTCGTAATGTGGTTATCCAAAAAAGTTTTGGTGCTCCTCAGATTACTAAAGATGGGGTAACCGTTGCTAAAGAAATTGAATTGGAGGATCCTATCGAAAACATGGGTGCTCAAATGGTTAAAGAAGTAGCTTCCAAAACAGCTGATATTGCTGGTGATGGAACAACAACCGCTACTGCTCTGGCTCAGGCTATTATAAACGCTGGTCTTAAAAACGTTACTGCAGGTGCAAATCCTATGGATTTAAAGCGTGGTATTGATAAGGCAGTGAAAGAGGTTATCGGTTTCTTGAAATCACAGTCAGAAAACATTGGTTCCGATTTCAATCGTATCAAACAAGTTGCAGGTATTTCAGCGAATAATGACGAAGCGATTGGTGAACTTATCGCAGAGGCAATGAAACGCGTTTCTAAAGACGGTGTAATTACCGTTGAAGAATCAAAAGGTACTGAAACTTACATGGAAGAGGTTTTAGGTATGCAGTTCGACAGAGGATATCTTTCTCCTTATTTCGTTACAGATACCGAAAACATGGTAAGTGAATATGATAATGCATTTATCCTTATCTACGATAAGAAAATCTCTAACATGGCGGATATTATCCCTATTTTGGAGAAAGTAGTAGGTATGGGAAGACCATTGTTAATTATAGCTGAAGATATTGAAAGTCAGGCATTAGGCGTTTTAGTAGTAAATCGCTTACGTGCAAGTCTTAAAGTAGTAGCTGTTAAAGCTCCAGGTTTTGGTGATCGTCGTAAAGCAATGCTTGAAGATATCGCTATCTTAACTGGCGGTACCGTAATCTCTGAAGAGCAGGGCTATAAATTAGAAAATACTACCTTAGAGCACCTTGGTAATGCTGAGAAAATTTCTATCGATAAAGATAATACTACTATCGTTAACGGTGGTGGCGAAGAATCTCAGATCAAAGCGCGTATCCAACAATTAAAGCAGCAGATTGAGGCTTCTACCAGCGATTATGATCGTGAGAAGTTACAAGAGCGTTTAGCTAAATTAGCTGGTGGTGTAGCCGTTCTTTATGTTGGTGCTCCAACAGAAGTAGAAATGAAAGAAAAGAAAGACCGTGTTGACGATGCATTAAGTGCTACCCGTGCCGCCGTTGAAGAAGGTATCGTAGCAGGTGGTGGTGTCGCGTTAGTGCGTGCCATTGGTGCTCTAAGAAATTTCAAAGGTGCTAATGAAGACGAGAATATTGGTGTGAATATCGTTCGTAAGGCGTTGGAAGCTCCACTTCGTACTATTGCTGAAAATGCAGGGGTTGAAGGTTCTGTTATTCTTCAAAGAGTTTTAAACTCTAAAGGAGATATGGGATATAATGCTCGTACTGATAAATTTGAAGATTTAAAAATCGCTGGTGTTATCGACCCAACTAAAGTTACTCGTATCGCATTGGAAAATGCATCTTCGATAGCTGGTATGGTGTTAACTACAGAGTGTGTAATTAGCGAGAAACCTTCAAAAGAATCATCTGCTCCTTCTATGCCTCATGGAGGTGGAATGCCAGGAATGATGTAATATTCGTTTTTAAGATAATCCATAGTAAAGCCATCATTGGGATTTTCCCGGTGATGGCTTTTTTAATGCCAGGAACTTAATATGGCCAACATAAATCCTGATAAAATAACCACCCATTTGTAACGATCTGTATCTTTCTCACTTTTCTTGTGCCAGCTTTCCAATAATATGCTCGCAGATATATGTAAAAATGATCCCGCAACCATCGCCATCAATATAGTGATAATGGTTGAAGTTAAATGTAATAATGAAACAATCCAGGCTGAAAATGGTGCCATCAAAGAAAAAATAAGGATGATCAATGCCGCATGAATCGATTTCGTTTTTGTTAACATAAATAATGAAGCAAGGGCAAATCCCTCTCCTATCTTATGCATTAGGATACCGTAAACAAAACCATGTTCGTGTCCACCTGTTTCGCGATGTAAATGAGACCATTCATTATAACTGCCTACAGAAGCACCGTCCATCAGTGCGTGAAAACTTAATCCGACAAATACCTGTAAAGCCATTTGCTTATTTAGAGAAGTGGTAGTGTGAATGTGTCCATGCTCACTGCCACCAGAAATTTTTTGTATGATCAGCTGGATAAAAAAACCTATAAGTATCCAGGGACTTTTTTCAGGGCTTATCCTGATAATATCAGGAACAAAAACAATTAGGGCGATACCCAGTAAATAGGCACCACTAAAAAGGAGAATTCTTGAAAGAAACATCTCTCCCCTCTTTAAAATAAAAGGTAAAATAGCTCCTAACCATACTACCATTATCAGCCCAAAATAAATTAACCAAGATTGACCCATTTTTAACCTTTTACTTCTTTTTCTTTATTCAGAACGCGAAGATACGTTTTTGCAACAATGTTGCCAAAATAAAATCCTATTAATCCACCAATGAAAACATCTAATGGATAATGAACACCCACGTAAACCTGGGCAAAACAAATAGAAAACGCCCAAACATACCATAAAAAGCGCCATTTAAATGATATAAAATGAGCAGTATAATAAAAAAAAGCAGCCAAGGCAAAATGGTTTACCGCATGGCTGGAGGGAAAAGATAAACCACTTCCACAAGACACTAAGGGGTCAAACAAGGTGTTCAGCTGAAAATCATTGCAAGGTCTTAATCTGTTAAATAAGGGTTTTAACAACCGGCTACTTACCATATCAGATATTGAAACGAGGCCTATCAAAAACAGAAGATATTTGAAAAAAACTTTCTTACCCCACTGATAACTATATATCAGAATGACTATATACAGAGGTATCCATATAAATTTATTTCTCAATAGAGGCAGTACCATGTCCAGCAATGGATTACGCAAATATTCCTGAATAAAAAGGAATATCATTTTATCTATTCCCAGGTATTTCTCCAAAGCCTTTTTTTTACAAAGATAAGAGATGCTTGCTATTTTGTATATTTGCTACAAAATCAAAAAAGGTGACTTTAATAAAATCTATTTCCGGAACCAGGGGAACCATTGGTGGGCGACCAAGTGAAAACTTAACTGCCATTGACATTGTCGTTATGACCGCTGCTTTCGCGCACTGGCTAAAGCAAAAAAATGATAAACGTAAAGTAGTTATAGGTCGGGATGCCAGAATTTCAGGTTCTATGGTAGCTGGATTAGTAAATAATACATTAATTTCCATGGGATTTAATGTCGTTGACCTTGGATTATCCACTACGCCAACAGTTGAAATGTGGGTGACCAAGGAGAATGCGGCTGGGGGTATCGTTATAACTGCCAGTCATAATCCGCGGGAATGGAATGCACTAAAATTTTTAAATGACCAGGGAGAGTTTATTTCAGCAAAAGATGGAGAAACATTGTTGGATATTTCAGCCCGGCCAGAAATTATCGACTATGTAAATATTGATGAACTGGGTAAATTGACCCAATTCAATGAGTCTCATTTTGACTACCATCTTGAAGCTATTTTAAAACATCCTCTTGTTCAGGTAGATGCCATTAGGTCTAAAAAATTCCACATAGTCATAGACCCGATAAATTCAACGGGTGCCATTTTTGTACCCATACTTTTAAAAGCTTTAGGATGTACATTTTCTCTGGTACATGGCGCAGTTCATGGTGATTTTGCTCATAACCCCGAACCTTTACCAGAACATTTAACTGATCTTTGCGATGCAGTAAAGTCAGATAAAGGTGCTTTGGGCATCGCTGTGGATCCCGATGTTGACCGACTTGCGCTGATAGATGAAAACGGGCATTTGTTTGGAGAAGAATATACTTTAGTCGCTGTAGCTGATTATGTATTATCTCTCAAAAAAGGAAATACTGTCTCTAATCTTTCCTCTACCAGGGCATTAAGAGATATTACCTTATTACATGGTGGTCAATATGCTGCCAGTGCTGTAGGTGAGGTCAATGTGGTAGAGGTTATGAAAAAAACCAATGCCGTGATCGGTGGTGAAGGTAATGGTGGTATCATTGTACCCGATCTACATTTCGGAAGAGATGCCTTCATTGGCATTGCCTTGTTTCTTTCGTTTATGGCTACTAAAAATATGCCTGTCTCAGAAATAAAAAAAACCTATCCTACCTATTTTATAATAAAAAGTAAAATGTCAATTCCCGTAGGGATTGATTTGTCAGCAAATTTAGACCAACTTGCAAGCTCTTACGCAGAGGCCGACGTATCCAGAATAGATGGCCTAAAAATAGATTTCGACGATGCATGGGTTCATCTGCGCGCCAGCAATACCGAACCAATTATTCGGATATATGCCGAAGCTAATTCCGTAGAAAAAGCGACAGCCTTAGCTGAAAAAATAAAAGGTGACTTTTTAAATCAATTAGCAAAATGAGTTTACAAGACTATTTTGAACCGTTCAGAAAAAATATACTGGGAAATAATCATCATTTCCATGGGCCTTTCGGTGAGAAGAAAATCGTATATGCCGACTGGACTGCCAGCGGTCGTTTATATGAACCATTGGAGGAGAGGTTATTAATAGATATCGCTCCGTATATTGGCAACACTCATACCGAAACAACCTACACGGGAAATGCCATGACCACCGCCTATAAAAGAGCGAGGAACATAATTAAAAATCATGTAGGTGCCGATGAAAAAGATATTCTCATCGCTTCCCATTCTGGAATGACCGGCGTTTTATCAAAATTTCAACGAATTTTAGGACTGAAGATTCACGAAAAATATAAAGATAGATTAGTTAAGGAAGATGAGGAAAACAGGCCCGTGGTCTTTGTTACGCACATGGAACATCATTCTAACCAAACCAGTTGGTTGGAAACCGTTGCGGAAGTCATTGTTATTCCTCCCGATGAAGACGGCTTGGTGGTCCCGGCAAATTTACTCTCCTTGTTAGATAAGTATAAACATCGAAAACTAAAGATAGCCGCTGTCACCTCTTGCTCCAACGTAACAGGCATCAGCACACCTTACTACGAAATGGCTGAAATTATGCATGCTCATGATGGTCTTATTTTTGTAGATTTTGCCTGTTCTGCCCCTTATATAAACATAAATATGCATCCGGAAAATAAAAATCAACAACTAGATGCCATTTATTTTTCGCCTCACAAATTTTTAGGTGGTCCCGGTTCTTCCGGCATTTTAGTTTTTCATCCTTCTCTTTATAAAAATGAAATTCCTGATGATCCCGGTGGAGGAACGGTCAACTGGACAAATCCGTGGGGTGAACATAAATATATTGAGGAAATTGAGGCCAGAGAAGACGGTGGAACACCGCCATTTTTACAAACCATAAGGGCTGCTCTGGCTATCCGATTGAAAGAACAAATGGGGGTCGATAAAATCCTGGCACGCGAAGAAGAGCTTTTAGCTATTATCATGCCTCGATTAGAAAGTATAAAGGGTTTACATATTTTAGCTGGTCAACATACCCACAGACTTGGCGTGATTTCTTTCTATATCGAAAATCTTCATTATAATCTGGGAGTCCGTCTGTTAAATGACCGATTTGGTATCCAAACAAGAGGAGGTTGCTCCTGTGCAGGTACTTATGGGCATTATTTACTTCATGTTGAAAATGAGTACTCAAAAAATATAACAGATAAAATAAATAAAGGAGATTTGACAGGGAAGCCCGGCTGGATCAGAATGAGTATTCACCCGACGCAAACAAATGAAGAAATTAACTTTATTCTCGATGCTATTGAAGCGGTAGTTTTACATAAAGAGGAGTGGTCTAAAGATTATAATTATCACCCAAAAACAAACGAATTTGTTCATCAACAGTTTATAGCAAACGAAAAGGAAGATCCTGTTATACACTGTTTAGAAACGCCCTTCTAATGCAACAACGAATTTATTTAGATCATGCGGCCACTACACCTTTGCATCCTCAGGTGATACATTTGATGCATGAAACCATGCTTAATAATTATGGAAATCCCTCGTCCATTCACTCAGAAGGCAGGACCTCCCGGGCACTGATTGAAAAGGCCAGAAAGACGATGGCGAATCATTTCAACTGCTCTATCGGGGAAATCTTTTTTACCTCCGGCGCTACAGAATCGAATAATATGATTATTCAGGGTGCTGTGAACGGATTAGGGGTACAAACGATCATTACGGCTGCAACAGAGCATCATGCCGTTCTTCACACCATTGAAGTATTAGAAAAAGAAAGAAAAATCAAGGTAATTTATTTACCTCTCGATATAGAAGGAAATCCATCTATCCTCTCCCTCGAGGAACATTTAGCTAAGGAAGAAAATAAAAAAGTGCTCGTTTCCCTTATGCATAGCAACAATGAAACTGGTACCCTTTTAGATTGGGAAAATGTCGGAGCCATTTGCCAGAAATATGACGCTTTGTTTCATAGCGATACAGTCCAGTCTGTAGGATTTTATGACATTGATTTACAAAATATTCCTGTACATTTTATTGCAGGTTCAGCACATAAATTTAACGGTCCAAAAGGCGTCGGCTTTGCCTATATAAGGAATGAAAATGCCATTCCCCCTTTTCAACATGGTGGTTCCCAGGAGAGAAATATGCGGGGTGGAACAGAAAATTTGTTAGGGATTGTTGGTATGGCTCTTGCCCTCGATCTTGCCATGTCAGAAAAATCAGAGCGGTTTGCTCACCTGGAAAAATTGAAATTACAATTATTTAATGGGTTAAAAAATGTCATTCCGGGGATTCAGATTAATGGTCCGGGGCTCGAAAATAGCCATCCCAAAATACTAAATATAGGATTTCCACCAAATCCAAAAGCAACCATGCTTTTATTTAATCTCGATATTGAAGGTATAAGTACGAGTGGAGGCAGTGCCTGTTCCTCTGGCACTGATACCGGGTCGCACGTTCTGAGAGCTATTTATCCTGACAATCAACACGTTTCCGTTCGTTTTTCCTTCTCCCACCTGAATACTTCAGCAGAAGTTGATAAGGTCATTGAAATCATTTCCAATATTTACAGGAATTAATTTATTCATGAAAAATATACCCGGCCATATTTTAATGCTGGATCAAGCCGATTCATTACTTACTCATTTTTTAAATGAGCATGGATTTACGGTTACACTCGATACTCAATCGTCTTTCGCGTCACTACAATCGGAACTAAATAAATATCAAGGTGTGATCCTTAGAAGTCGCTGGACCCTTGACGCCACCTTTTTCGAGGCTGCCCCTCATCTCTTATTTATTGGCAGATTGGGTGTAGGTATTGAACATATTGACGAGGAAAGTGCAAGAAAAAATAAGGTAACTATTTTTACCACACCTGAAGCCAGCAAAGATACCGTGGCTGAACATACCCTCGGTCTTCTGCTAATGATGCTAAATAAATTGGGGAAAGCTGATCGGGAAGTTAGTCAAAATATATGGGATCGGAATGCCAATAGAGCCATTGAACTAAAGGGTAAAAAGGTTGGAATACTTGGATTTGGTAATATGGGCAGGGCAGTCGCCCAAAGATTGTCAGGATTCGAGGTGGATATATTGATACGGGATATTTCTTATGAGATAACCGTTCCTTCATATACTAAACAAGTTGAGGAAGCTGAATTTTTTAATGAAACGGATATTTTAACTATCCATATTCCCTTAAATGAGGCTAACAAATATTTTATAGATTATGCCTATTTAAAGAAGTTTAAAAAAGAAATATTCCTTATAAATACGGCACGGGGAGGCGTTGTAGATACGGAGGGATTAGTTAAACATTTGATAGAAGGAAAGATCAAAGGGGCTGCACTGGATGTCATTGAATATGAAGAACAATCATTTAATGCGCTCGATATTTCATCCTTACCACCCCCTTTCCAATATCTAAAAATGGCGGAAAATGTCATTTTAAATCCACATTTAGCGGGTATATCTTATGAATCTGTGCCAAGGCATGCCTACGTAATGACACAAAAAATTTCAAAATTATTTAAGCTCGACCTGAATGTTGAATGAATTGAGGGAAATGGAAGGAAATGTTGATATAGTTTATAATATTGCCGAGGTCTTGCCAGGTTTGTATTTGCCAAACGCCTATGTTGTTAGCAAAGATAAAATGGGGAATTTAGCCCATATCAAACAAAAAGCTACCCCAGAAACTGTGGTAAGTTTCAAATTACCTATTAATGAATCACAAAACCGACTTTTTCAGATAATAAATGATTTATTACCCGATAAGCTGGAAAAAAAATATTCTCCCCCAAAAAAGAAAGTTAAATCACTGGAAGCCTTAATGGCAGATGAGGCTGTGCAACCTAAAATCATTCAATTTGTACAAAGAAGGATGGATGAATTTCTAACTATTTTAGTTGAAAATAATTTTTTCCTAACCTGGGCTATCGATCGGAGAGTATTAGTAAAAGATTTTATAGTAAAACTAGATACCACTTATTTACAACCCCACCTGACTTTTCAGAGAGATGATTTGGGGGTTTCCTATCAATTGAGATTATCAAATAACGGGATAATTTGGCGTATAAGGGATAAGGATGTTACCCCCATTTCAAATTCACCAGGTTGGTTATTAGTAGATTATGTTTTGTATAGGGTTTCTCAAATCAATGGAAATATGGTTAAGCCATTTTTACAGAAAGATGACATCAGAATTCCTAAAAATTCGGTTAAAGCCTATTTCCAAAAATTTATTATAAAAATTGCAGCGCAACTCGATTTTGAGGCTACTGGTTTTACTGTCTTACAATCTGGAAAATTAACAGCTTGCCGTTTAGATCTGGCAGATCATTTATTTGGCGAAGGGAAAGTGTTACAGGTCAAAATGATTTACGAACAGACTGAATTTAATTGGTATGATAAAAAGGATAAAAAAGCAGGTCTCTCTTTTCAGGGAGAAGAGGTAACAATTACGCAAATTACCCGTGATGCACAGGCCGAAAAGGAATATATAGATTTGCTTCACCTTGCCGGGTTACATGTTATTGAGGGAACTGGCGTTTTTACCAGTAAGGTATCAGAGGATAAAGTTGATATTTTCGCCATGCTACATTGGTTGAGCGAGCATAAGGTATATCTTGAAAAGCAGGGTTTTATTATTGGCGACATAATAGAATCCGGGATGCCCCTTTCATTGGACATCCCTACCCTAACACTGGACACTAAACAAACAGGCGATTGGTTCGATATAGATGGCGCCGTTACCGTAGGAAAACATTCTTTTTCATTCAGACTTCTCGCTCCTTACATTAGAAAAGATGAAAGGCTTTATCCTTTGCCCGACGGCAGTGTTTTTGTGATTCCATTGGAATGGATGAATAAATTTAAAGATATTACGCAATTTGCTAAGACAGACGAGCAGTCATTACGCATTAATAAAAGCCAATATACATTATTACAGGAGGCTGATATTTCTTTGCCGGAAACTTCTTTAACAAAGACGATAGAAATACAACTTCCCCGATTTTTAAAAGCAGAACTTCGGCCATATCAACTTACTGGTTATAAATGGCTGGCAGAACTATATCATAATAATCTGGGTGCTTGCTTGGCAGACGACATGGGTTTGGGAAAAACACTACAAACCATTGCTGTTTTATTGTACGCTAAAGAGAGAAAAATTGAGGAAGGAAAGGAATTTGAAAAAAATAATATAGGTAGGCAACTGGATATATTCGCAGCAAAAGATGCCGGTTTTCTTCAATCTTTACATACCCTGGTCATTTTACCTGCCAGTTTGGTATTTAACTGGGAAAAAGAACTTTCCCGGTTTGCTCCCAATTTATTTGTCTATAAGCACACAGGGAATAAACGTCATAAGGATATCCGATTGTTAAAAAGGTATGATGTCATTTTAACGACTTATCAAACGGTTATAAGGGACGCTACCCTTTTGTCTCAAATGACCTACGAGTATATCATATTAGATGAAAGTCAACAGATTAAGAATAAGGATAGTGCTGCCTTTATTAATATAAATGAACTGGAGGCTAACCATAAGATATCGTTAAGTGGAACACCTATTGAGAATTCATTGTCTGACTTATGGTCACAGATGCAATTTATCAATCCAGATTTACTTGGAAATTTTAATTTTTTCAAGAAAGAATTCATTTTACCCATAGAACGCATTGGTGATGAAGATAAAAAGGCAAAATTACGAAGTCTGGTAAGTCCATTTTTACTTAGAAGGACGAAAGAGGAGGTGGCAAAAGATTTACCCCCTTTGACAACACAGATTTTCTATAGTGAAATGTCTGTCGAACAGAAAAAATTATATGAAAAGGAAAAGTCAGCGGCAAGAAATTATTTACTTGAAAATTTCACTGACAATGATGCCCGCTTTAGAATGGAATTGCTCCAGACACTTACTAAATTAAGGCAATTGGTAAATCATCCTGTCCTGGTTTATGAAGATTATACTAAGGAAAGTGGCAAATTTCAGGATATCTGTGCAAAATGGGAAGAGGTGAAAAAGAGTGGCCATAAGGTGCTTTTCTTTAGTTCCTTTGTCAAACATTTAAGCATTTTCAAAGAGTATTTTGAACAGACAAATACCCCTTATGCCTGGTTAACAGGCTCTTTAACGTCAGAAGAAAGACAAAAACAGATAACATTATTTGAAAATAACCCGACGGTGCAGGCTTTTTTCATTTCTATAAAAGCAGGTGGAACGGGACTTAATTTAACCGCTGCAGACTACGTGTTTATTTTAGATCCATGGTGGAATCCCTCAACGGAACAACAAGCCATTGCGCGAGCTCATCGCATCGGACAAGAAAAGTCAGTGATGGCATTAAAATTCATCACCCGAGAAAGTATAGAAGAGAAAATACTACATTTACAAGAAAAGAAAAGTCAACTGGCTGAAGACATTTTAAGTGGTACCGGCACGCATCAACTTAATCGCAACGAACTCAATTTTTTACTCTCCTGATATAAATTAGAGGGTGTTTTTAGGCTAAAGTATAAACAACCCAGCCAGGAAATAATACTAAAAAGAATAATTATTCCATTACCGAAAGGAATAAACGTTTCTAAGCCAAACCAACTATCTGTTTGAAATAAAATGATAAGCACAAAAACTAAACGAATAGATTCCCAATAAATGGCTTTTTTATTTCTATCCATTAATTCCGTGTAGGCATAAATAGAAATAAAGGCATACAAACCATAATAAAATATATTTGGTGTGCCAATTTTTGAGATGCTACCAAAGAAAAATAGCGTATTCAGCAAGATGAAAGCAAATTGCGCCCAGGACCATATAATGAGCTGATGGTCTGCCGGAGGGTTAAATTTTTCATAATCATTGACATCCTCTATCTTTTCCACTGCGTATTTCTCCTTCACATCGTCTGGTCTCCAGCCGGTGGGTCTGAACCAGATAGTGAGTTTGTCCCAAAAATTATTTGTTCTAATAGCATCTTTAATCAGCAACAACAGGTGTTGGAAATTTATCTTAATGGGATTCCACGTTCTTACTGGTCTTGAAACGCCATAAACCGCAGGTTCACTTTCTAACTCCTCCTGAAAAGTGCCGAACCATTTATCCCAGAAAATAAATATCTGACTAAAATTTTTATCCATATAAACTGGATTAATTGCATGATGGACCCGATGGTGAGCGGGCGTTACGATAATATTTTCCAACCAGCCCATTTTTTTGATGTAGCGGGTATGGTACCAGAACTGGGCAAATAAATGCAAAGGGGCTACCGTTGCAATTACTTGAACCTCAATGCCTAAAATGGCACAAGGCAATAAGAAAAAAGTAAATAAATTGACAAAGGAAGAAATGCTTTGGCGTAGTGCGCAGGCCAGATTAAATTCCTCACTACTATGATGAATGATATGATTATTCCAGAGAATATTAATGCGATGTTGAAAACGATGTGTCCAATATCCCTGAAAATCCAATACCAAAAAAGTGATTATAAAGGCAGGAATGGATGATTCTATATGGAACAGGGAAAGGTGTTCGACCAAATATCCGTAGCTAATAATAGAAACACTCAAGCCCAGAATATCCTTAATTGAATTGGTTAGTCCTGAACTAAGACTGGAAATAGTATCCATGGAGGGTGAAAACTTTTCACCTATTTTCCATTGATAGACATATTCTATGATCATAAGTACCAGAAAAAAGGGAATCGCAAAAAGAAGCACAAATCCGTAAGTTTCCATTTTATATCAAATTAAAATCTATGGGTGAAAGATCGTTCAAAACGAGAAAAGTATTGGCTTGGGAAAAGTGTTTATTACCATTGAAAGCACCTCGGGCTAAAGGCGAAGGGTGAGCAGCTTCTAAAATTAAGTGCTTCATTGGGTCTATGAGATCACGTTTTCTTTTGGCGTAATTACCCCAAAGCATAAAGACAACGGCATTTTTTTGTTTTGATAACTTTTGAATAACGACATCGGTAAAAGATTGCCAGCCAATGGCCTGGTGAGACGCTGCAATACCGTGTTCCACCGTCAGGCAAGCATTTAACAATAATACCCCCTGTTCTGCCCATTTTGTTAAATCTCCATGACTGGGTATAGGAATATTCATATCGGAGGATAATTCCTTGAATATATTTTGAAGGGATGGCGGAACTCTGACCCCTTGAGGAACAGAAAAACTTAAACCCATAGCTTCATTAGGATTATGATATGGATCTTGCCCTATAATAACTACCTTAACCTTATGGAATGGAGTAAGTCGAAAGGCCTCAAATATTTTATTTCCCGGAGGATAAATTATTTTACCTTTTAGTTTCTCATCCTTAATGAAGGAGACAATTTCCTCAAAATAAGGTTTATTAAATTCCTCCGCTAAAACTTCTTTCCAACTTTCCTCAATATTAACATTAGCCATATCGCAAAACCCTTTTAGGTAAAATTAACCTAAAAGCATAATATATAGTATAACCAACTAAGAATTCTTTTTATTTTAAAATAGCATCAAACATAAAAAAAGTGACGTCAATCAAAGATTGACGCCACTGCAAATAGGTGTAAATAAAGCATGAAGTTACTTATTTGTAACCTATATTTTAGCAAATAAATTGATAATATCGACGAACAAATATGCTTACTAATAATGTAGCCTGGAGAAAAATGAAATTTAATATTTCCCACAAAGGAAATTACAAACTTATATACATAAATAACTAATATATAAATAATATAAATTCAGTTGATTACACACAAATAATGTATATAATCAACTGAAAAAATTACTATTCCTTAATACGTATGATTCTTTTTGTAATCTGTTGATTTCCAAATTTAAGTACGGCTATATAAATACCTCGCGTTGTACCCAATGTTGGTTCCCATTGGAATGGATGTACTCCCTTCTCATTATTCAGCACCGTTTCCATTATTTTTCTACCTGACAGATCTGTAATAGTTAAAGTAGCTTCCCCTCTTTGAGGCAGATAATAATGAATATTCGTATTTTCAGAGGAAGGATTAGGGTAAATATCCATCCATAATTTATCCTCTGGCCATTTATTATCAAAAATGCCTTTATTTAAAACCTGGGTCTCATCTTCTTGAGCGTCACAATTAAATTGAACCTGTATAGGAATAGGCGTAGAGAAGGAAGTAAAACATCCTGAAATTGGCAAAGTATATTGAACCCTGTACTCTAAGGTACCCAATCGATTGGTAGGAGGACTATACGTTGACAGTGTATCCTTAAGCAAATAAATGTAAGAGGTTCCCGGAATCCTATACTGCCAGACAAACCGTGGATTAGGATGAAAAGGATTTGTACCTGTTACCCTCAGCTGAATGGGTCTATTTAAACAAACCAAGGTATCTGTTGCGCTCACCTGTATCCTGGGCTGTTCCGAAATGGTGGCTCGGAGTGTGTTAGAAGTTAATGTGCCACAACCAAATACGGGATCTGACATTATGGCTCTATAAAATAGTCTCGATGGAAGTCCAGCACTTACTTTATATCGAATATTCTCAGATGCTGCCAACCTCAACCATTGTGATGAATCTATACTACTTTCCCATGTTATTAAGGATAGATTACCGCCACCCAGTTTTCTGGCATCCAGGAATAGATTACCCCCTGTACAAACTACCGTATCTGTTTGAGTGATTGAAAAAGTGGGCGTTCTCCTAACTAAAACAGAAAGGGTATCAGAATAGGTGGGTTGACAATTAAACAACTTTGATCTGACAGCCACTCTAAAGAAATAAACGCCGGCCGTATCAGGAATATGATTATAAAAAGTTCCAACGGCTCCGGAAATGGGGCGCCAACTGGTAAAACTATCCCTAACTTCCCACTGATAATTTATAGAATCTGTGAATGGCTGTGGCCTGAATGTGGTGTAAAGTACATTCGTAGAACCAACACATACTTCCTTATAGTTGGCATTTAAGGTAGCCTTAGGCGCTAAAAGTCCCTGCACCGCTATATTATTGGAATAAATAAAACCACAAGAGGTTCCGCCCTCTATAACCATTCTGATATAATACAGTTGTGGAGTACTCACCGTTAAATTTTCAATGGGTTTTGTTGCCTCTAATATGGTAAACCAATTCAGTCTATTTACGCTATATTGCCAGAAATATCTTCTACCCGGTTGTGTAGCCTGATTGGAAGTGACCCGAAAAAATTCTCCAACACATATTTCTATCGTTGGTGAGGAGATAAATACACCAGGTAAATTGACTCCAGCTATTTTTATTCCAGGGGTAATCACGGAATCACATAAATAATTGGGAATTACCGCAATCATCCTGTAAAAATTAATCCCAGGGTTTACAAATGACCTGTAAATGAAACTATTAGCTTCGGGAATAGTTTCCCATTGTACACTATCTGCACTTATCTGCCAGGCATAACGAATAGTACCAACATAATTGGGTGTAACAGGTGCCCTCATTTCAAAGGCTTCTCCTGCGCAATATTGTGTTTTAACTGTTGTGATTTTTGCCCGATATCGAGTAATTACATTAACCAATACAGGTGTAGCACTTGTTTCAGGACAATTTCCTCCCTTTGCTTGCAAAGTGCCTCTATAATAAGTGACGCCGGCCCGAGAAGTTGGTACCCGAAAACTAAGCTGACTTGCACCGGCGATGGAATCATATTTTATTCCGTCCACGCTGGTAAACCATCTGTATTTCAACCTATTATCCTCTATAATATTAGAATTCATTGTTAAATTCAGTACATCATCCTCACAATAGGTGTTATTAACCTGATTGAGCGTCACGTTAGTAGCACCGAGCTGTGTAATAACAACAGGTCTGGAGAAAAATTCAGGACAAGAAGAACCACTTGAACTTACGCGAACCCTAAAGGTCAATACCCCTGGATCTGGTGCTGAAACTTTAAGCGTGGGACCAGTTTGACCTGTCAGATTTAACCAATTACCTATATATTCAAGTTGTTGCCACTGAAATCTTAATCCTTGAATATTTCCAAGAGATTTAACCTCAATCAAGGAAGTGCCCCCAAAACAAAGTAAAGTATCCTGAATATTCGTAGTAAAGTCATCAAATCCGGCAGACCTAATATAGATAGCAGGCGTAGTGACGGCCGGGCATATACTACTATCTACTTGAAGGACTGCTCTGTAATAACCTGCTTTGTCACCAGTTAATTGATTAACTGCCAGTTTATCACCCACGGCATTATTGATATTTGTCCAATTAATGCCATCCACGCCATACTGCCATCTATATTTAACAGGAAAAGATAGATTCGCACCCATGGAAGCAGACAAGGTCGTTGTGACTCCGGGGCAAAGGATAGGATTTTCACCCTGATTGGTCGTCAAGGTAGCCGTATTTGTTTGTACCCCCCTGATAGTTAATGTATTAGAATAAGCAACACAAGTAGAACCCAATTTCAGAATCTGCACTCTGAAATAATAAATACCGGTGGTAGTTATATTAAATCTTTCAGTAAGTGAACCTGCTTCTGCAATGGTATTCCAAAACTTATTATCTCTACTGAATTGCCATCTATATAATACGGGGAAGGAATTATCAGAAACGGTGGCAGTAATAGGCACAAAATCGCCTTTACAGGCATATTTTATAGCTGACTGAATACTTACAGAAGGGAGTTTAGTACCTGTTAGCTGTATAGCATTTGAAAAGGATAGACCACAAGAACCTGCCAGATTTTGAACCCCCACTCTATAGAAATAACCTGGATCTGTAACGGGAGCATACCACTGAAAAAAGGAGGGCACATCCACAAATTCCCATTGAGAACCGTTCAAACTTCTTTGCCATTTATAGATTAAGGAATCGCGATTTGCACCGGTAACCACAGCAAAAATCCGATGGAAATTTGCTACGCATTTTTCATCAGCATCCTGTTGAAGGGATAGCGTGAAATTTGGATTAACCGTAATTTCTAAGGAAGTAGATGTTGAACTGGCACAAATGGCATCACCCACCTGCATACGCAATTGATAACTGGTTTTTCCTGCTGTCTGAGTGGGCGCGATATAAAAAGAATCATTAGCTCCTGTTATTTGTGTAAATGCGCCGGTTCCCACTCTTCTAAACCACCTCCAGGTTACGGGTAAATTATAGCCTCTGTTAGAGACACCTTGTAATCTAACCTCCTCACCGGCACAAACCGTCAATCTATTGGCCGTTAAAACTACATTTGGAATGGAAGTGATGGAAACTCTTACAGATGGTGAAATAGTTAGCGGACAAGCCAACGTATTATTTATAAGTCGTAATCTATAAAATTTATCTGACTGAACACTGGCTTGAACAGTATAGGTAACAGCAATAGCGCCCAGGATAGGCTCCCAGCTCATATTATCTGTACTAGATTCCCATTGATACTGAACGGGCGTATTTCCTACATTAGTTACCACTGATCTTATAACCACCGGTGAACCTAAACAAGAAATGGATTGGTCTGCATTCACAGACACAGCAAGTCCCCCTTGAAATGAAACAGGAATAGGTTCAGAAAAAACGATACCACAGGAATAACCTGGCACTGTGAGTTGTGCTCTGTAAAAAATAACACCTGGTTCATTGCTTTTTATATTGACTTCTGCCTTTTCTCCACCAGGTATGAGCGTGTAATTAATTCTATCTCTGCTGGAATACCATTGAATAAATGGTTGAACGGGTATGTCTCTCCAACTAGCCCTTAAAGTAACACTATCATTTTGACAAACTTCAGATGTAGAAGCCATTCCACTTACAGCAAACGTTGGAATTACGGAAACATTAGACACTGACGAAGTACCTGTGGCGCAATTACCCCCAATGCTACCGGTAATGACTCTAAAATAAAACAGACCGGAATCTATGGCTGGAAAGCGGTAATTGGTTGAATCCGCACCAGGGATATTCACCCAACTTGTACCATTTCTGCTTTGTTGCCAAAACACGGGAATGGATACGTTTGATCCCGATAATTGGGCCGACAATAAAATGGGTTGACCTTGACAAAAGGTGCCCGAAGCAGGGATAATTTTAATTTCAGGATTATTAAAAATATTAATTTCCTGTCTTACAGAATAACTGGTGTCACAAGAAATAGGATTATCCCAAACCTTTAGTCGAAGAAAAATGGTTCCTGTCGAATCGGGAACCCAACGCAGTCTTTCCCCTGATGCACCATTGATAACATTCCAACTATTACCATCTTTACTCCATTGCCACTGAATACCTTGAGAACCTGTAATACTTGTTATATTAGCTTCTCTTATCAGGGTATCGCCTTTACATAAAACATTATTTCCAGTCCTTATAGTAGCTATAATTCCCGCCTTTGGAACTAATTTTAATACATTTGAAAAGCTGGAATCACAACCAGAAACACTACTTTTATAGATAAATCTAAAATACTTTGACGTATTTTGATTCCAGGTTAAACTGTAATTAAACGAATTGTTACCAATGGTTCTCCAGGAAATAGAATCATTTGATTCTTGCCAAATAGATGAAAACGGCTCTATTTCAGGTTGTAAGGTATTAGCTGCCAATATTACAGACGCTCCGGAACATGGATTCAATGTACTTGCTCCAATGCGTACAATGGTATTTCCTTTTTTACGAACCAATACACTATCCGTGAAAAAGGGAGAACAACCTATTCCAGCGTTTAAATACTTTAATCTATAATAAACCGCTCCATTTATGGTATCATTTCCATTATACGACAAAGACGTCGCACCGGGTAAATCTGTCCAATCGGAAAAATCTTTTCTTTGCTGCCATTGAAAATCCGGACGACCTACCCCTAATCTATTTATCGTCGGCGTTAGATTAAATGGACTGCCAAAACACAAATTAATTTCTCTGTATGGTAATGCAACTATTGATGTTTCACCGACATTCCATTTTATTTCATTGGAAAATAATCTGTTACAAGTTATTCCTTTAATTTCCATCGAAACGCGGAATGCATAATTCCCTAATCCATTTGTTGTATAGAGAATAGAGGTATCTCTGGTTTCCGATAATAATTGCCATACACCTGTATCCCTTTTAACCTCATATCTGTAGGTAATAGAATCGGGTAAATTAGTTAGACTTTTTAGCACTAAGGTCATTTTACTTTCACCACCTAAGCAAAGCGTATCAGCTGTAGAGGATAAAATTAGGGAAATCAAATTGGATGTATCAGATTCTAACAGGCCAATATTTGAATAAATTGAGTCACAATTGGCATAATTTGAGGGTAAGAATCGAACTCTAATATAAGATTTTCCCGTTGCAGGCGCTTGATAGGTTAAAACCTCCGTATTAAATCCAGACACATTATTCCAAGTATTTCCATTAGAACTTTGTTGCCAAATATAACTTCCTGGCAGATTTGGCGTCGCTGCAGCAGTTAAACTAATACTTTCCCCAGGGCATAATTTTGAAGAAGGGAAAAGCACGGCAACGGAAGGAATCGTATCTACCCTTATAGGTAATTCATTGGATATCAGCTCTGGACAAGAAGCTAATTTTCTTTTATACTTTAGTCTGAAGGTATAAAAACCTGTATTCAGATTATTATTGTTGTAGGCCGATAAGTTAGCACCGGGTATATTACTCCATATTTGAGTCTGCCTGTTCAATTGTTGCCATTGATAATCAAATCCAATATTCCCTACCGTTGGAGCAATAGAAATGATTTGAAGCGGTTTACCCTGGCAGATTAAAGAATCGTTAGCAACCACATTTACTAAAGTAGTATCTAAAATATCAACTTTGAATGCTGGTGAAACAGCTGTTTGACAGGCTGAAGGTCCATCAACACTAACTCTGAGTTGATAAAATGAAGAAGTAGGTTCACTTCCCGATAAGACCAGATTGGTTCCTGACGATGCGGGCAAACTATCCCAGACGATACCATTTACGCTTTTAAACCATTGTCTTCGAAGCAATGTTGATGTCCATGGTGCGAATAATTTCTCTTTTAAGGTAACGGAATTCCCCAAACAAATCGTCGTTGAATCAGTCGTCTCAATAGCTACCTGTGGTTGAATAATAACTCTGACAGTAGCTGGTGCAGAAGTAATTAACGGACAATCAGATCCTGGGGCACTCAGTAGAAACCGATAGGTAAAATCACCACCTGGCTGAGAAATAAAAGAATAGGTACTATCAATACCTGTCGACACCGTATTCCAGGTGAGACTGTCTATCCCGGTTTGCCATACATATTGTAGATTATACCCCCCTACATTTTGGGTATTCGCATTAAAATTTACCTTCGCATTTTCACAAAAAACAATATTATTTACACCAATAGTGGATGTTGGACATTCTGCTGCAATAAATTTCTCCTGGTTAACGGCTATTTTAATTAGTTTTCCGGCACCAGTCAAAAACAGGGTATCATTTCTATTTAACGGGCCATTAAAAATATCTGCGATTAATTCAATCTGCGTGGCACCTATTCCTGTATTTTGGCTTAAGGTTAACCAACTACTATTTTTTGAAATATTCCATTCTGCATTTCCAGTAATATTGAGGATTTTTTTTCCTCCCGCCGCTTTAAAATTAAAAACCAGCGAGGAGGCATCTAATGTAAAATCTGTGGCGTCACAATTTGTAAGACAGGAAGCCTGGGCAATCGTATTTCGAATAACATTTCCAGGCTGAACACCAAAACCAAGAGAAAAATTAATCCCTACCCTTCTCAGATGACAGTAGGACATAATCGTTCCACCAGCGGCGGGTAAGCCAAAACTATTACACCCACCTTCCGTAGAATAACAACCATCGATAGCCGTATTATTGCCATTCCATACGCAGGCATGCGTATGACTTGAACCGAGGGTATGACCCAATTCGTGCGCCATTACAAAAACACTCCATGAATACGTTGGGAAATTTTGAAAGGAGTCATCAATACTGGCAAAACTTAATCGAAAACGGGTAGGTGAACAAACTCCGCGCACCCAGGCAATCCCTCCACTTGTTTTATAGGAAATCAACTGTCCAATATCCCCGGTAAATGAGGTTCTTGTTGCCCCAAACTGGGTAAGCATTTGCTCTGAATCGGAACCGTTATAGGGACTGGGAATATCCCATATTTTCACTCCAGAAAGCCTTATTTGCACACCATCGTTTGAAAAAAGCGTGCTAACCTGGTTAAAAAGACTCGTTAAAAATTGTAACGAGGGCGCTACACCACCCTTATCTTGAAAAATATCATAATCAAGCTCGTAATATACTTTAATACATTTTGGTTCCGCTCTCAGGGTTCCAAAAGATTTTAATTCTTCCGCTCGATAAGGTTCTCCTTCGGCAGCGGCACATTCATAAGTCTTTCTTACAGGCAAAGATGACACAGGATAAAGAACATGGTTAACAAAAGCCCCCATGGTAACATGGGTATTTGGATTCAATTGAAAATTCCCCCTATCTGGGAAACTTACAAAACCAGTCATCCCATTATCAAAAATACTCATCGATACCAGGCTACCTTTATGCCCTTTCACCGTACCCCGATAATGAACACCGTCGGACGGCAAACTTATCTTTTTACCCGAGGCAGTTTCTATACTGGCTAAATTATCCCATATTTTAACCTTTTCTAAAGCTAAGACCCAATTAGCTTCATTTTCCAATGGAATAATTAAATCCCATCTTTCAGGCTCATTTGCAAGTATTTTCTTGATGCTATTCTTGGACGTGGTAAATAAAGATTTATTTACCAGGCTATCAAGCAATGGGTCAGACGTTCTGATATCAGATGGTATAGGTATAAAGAAAGTCTCCTGAGCCCTTAATAATATCGACAGCGATACCAATAAAAAGACCATTATTACCTTAATACTCAGTAAATAGGCAGAAAAAAACTTTAAAAAAGATTTGTGTATCATCCGTTTAAATTTTCATGCTGAAATATAGTAATTTCAAACACAACATTATTAATCTTAATTTTTTGAATGCAATTATCATGCCTTACTTAAAAAAAATTGAAATCTTGTAGAAAAAATGATTTAGGCTAATTTTAAGCCTTAAATTTGTAAAAAACAAATATCATTTCAACACCATTAGAAATATTATCAAAATATTGGGGGTACCAAAAATTCCGACCTTTACAAGCAGAGATAATTTCTGCCATTCTAGAGGGTAAAGATACCCTTGCTTTGTTACCAACGGGCGGGGGAAAATCGGTGTGTTATCAGGTTCCAGCCCTTTGTAAAGAAGGTATATGTCTGGTTATTAGTCCTTTAATTGCTCTCATGAAAGACCAGGTGCAACAACTGGTGAAGCGAAATATTTCGGCCGTTGCCCTATATTCTGGACTCAGACAAAATGAGATGGACAGATTATTGGATAATTGCACTTATGGTCAGGTAAAATTTCTTTATATATCACCCGAAAGACTTTTTACAGAACGCTTTTTAATCAGATTATTACAATTACCTCTAACCCTTATTGCGGTAGATGAGGCACATTGTATATCTCAATGGGGCTACGATTTTAGGCCAGCCTATCTAAAAATCGCCGACATCAGAACCCATTTCCCCAAAGTACCCATCCTTGCATTAACCGCTACAGCCACTCCGGAAGTAGCCCAGGACATTCAACATAAGCTTGATTTTAAAAATCCTGAAGTTTTTAAAGATTCATTTACAAGAGATAATCTTTCCCTCGTAGTGAGGAAAACAGAAGATAAGGAAAGGGAGTGCCTGAAAATATTACAAAAACTCAATGGTTCAGCTATTATTTATGTAAGGAACAGAAAAAAAACAAAAGATTTAGCTGCTTTTCTTATCACAAATAGAATATCGGCCGACTTTTACCATGCTGGCTTGAGTATGGAGGAAAGATCGACAAAACAGGATTTGTGGATTCAAAATAAAATAAGAGTAATGGTCACTACCAATGCTTTTGGTATGGGCATTGATAAACCAGATGTTCGATTGGTCATTCATTGGGAATTACCGGATAACCCGGAGGCATACTATCAAGAGGCCGGAAGAGCAGGTCGCGATGGTCTTAAATCTTATGCCGTTTTACTTTTTCAGCCCAATGATAAACATAATTTAGAAAAAATATTTGCACTAACTTATCCGGAAATTAATGTTATTAAAAAAATATATCAGGCACTAGCCAATTATTTTCAGCTTGCGGCAGGAAGTTCACAGGAAGAATCTTTAGATTTTGATATAATTCATTTTAGTGGTGTGTATAAATTCGATAATCTTATCACCTTTAATTGTTTGTCCATTCTTGCCAGGGAAGGGTGGATTTATCTTTCCGAAAGTGTTTATGTTCCCGCCAGTTTCAAGATTTTAGTAAATAGAGAACAACTGTATGATTTCCAACTTAAAAATCCAAATTTAGAGCCTATACTAAGAATTTTATTACGAACCTATCAGGGTGCTTTTCAGGACTACGTTTATGTTCATGAACGTAAACTTGGCGATTTTTTAAATATGACGATAGAAAAAATAAAACAGCAACTTCAATATTTAAGTAAGCTCCAGATTTTAGCCTACAGGCCTCAAAAAGAAAAACCTCAACTTCAATTTACCAAAGAAAGAGCTGGTCAAAATGATTTTTATATAGACGCAGAACGATACTCATTTTTAAAGAATAGAGCCAAATTTCGTATGGAAGCTCAACTAAAATACGTTGAAGCTCAAATTTGCAGAATGAATACATTGGTTGAGTATTTTGGTGAAAAAAGACTGAAACCATGCGGAATATGTGATATTTGTCTTTCAAAAAAAGAAAAATCTCCTGAAATCAACACTCAAATTGACCAATTAGATAGTATTATTAAAACCCAGCTGACTGAAAAACCCCTATCTATTTCAGTTTTATCAGCTCCTTATCATGGTGCGGTGCGGGAAGCTTTACTACAAAAACTACATAAATGGTTGGACCAGGGAATCATCATAGAGAGAGAAGGATTATTATTTTTAAATAAGTAAAAATCTATGCAAATAACCCTGCTGGTTTCCAACGATATCCAATACGATCAAAGAATGATAAGGATTGCCACATCGCTTCAAAAGGAAGGCTATCAAATTATTCTCGTCGGCCGACAAAAAAAGTCAAAAACCATTCCCTCCTATTCCTTTAAAACATATCTTTTAAGTTGCTATTTTTCAAATGGCGTATTGTTTTACCTTGAATTCAACCTTCGTCTTTTTCTTTATTTGTGTTCAAAGAAGAGAGAGGTAATTTATGCCGTAGATTTTGATACTTTGCCGGCAACTTTCTTATATCATCTGATTTATTCTAAACCTTTTGTATTTGATTCTCACGAATTATTCACCGAAGTACCTGAACTTCAAAACCATAAAATTAAAAAATGGATATGGGAAATGGTCGGTAAAACTGCCATTCCATCTGCTACATTTTCTATGACTGTCAGTGAATCTCTCGCTCATTATTTATCTGTAAAATATAGTGTAAACTTTGTAACCATAAGAAATGTACCTTTTAAAAAGTCCATTGATACTATAGATATAGAACAACGGAGGAAAAATAAATGGATATATTACCAGGGTATGCTGCACCAGGGAAGAGGTATTGACTTTCTAATAAAATCAATGAGAGAGCTACCAACCTGGACCTTAATATTGGCAGGTGACGGTGATACATCAGACGAATTAAAAGCCCTAACCAAAGAATTAGGACTTGAAAAACAGGTAATTTTCAAAGGAATGATTCAACCTGAGGAATTAACTGACATAGCAAAAAATGCCTGGATAGGCATTAATATATTAGAAAACAATAGTTTAAGTTACTATTATTCTTTAGCGAATAAAACCTTTGATTATATTCAAGCCAGATTACCTGCTATTCATATCGATTTTCCTGAATATAGAATATTGGCTACTGAAAATGAAAGTATCTCTCTTTTAGAGAAATTGGAAGTCGCAGCATTTGTTGCTATCATTAAAAATATATGGGAAAATGAAAACCAATATATAAATATGGTGCATGCGGCAGAGCTGGCAGCGGAAAGTTTCATTTGGGAAAAGGAAGAAAAGAAGCTTATCGCCGAATTTGCAACTTATTTCCCCCTTTTTAGGGACAATTTGCAGAAATAAAGCAATCTGGATAAATCAAAGAAAAACAAGGAAAAAATATTCCCCGAAAAAATATAATTTTTTATAAATCTACTTTCAAAAAAAGGATAAAACACTGCACAAAAGGTAACGAGTTTTATTCTTTCTAATAAATTATACCCACTTATAAGTTTCGACGGAATAGTAAACCCCACTTGCTTTAATCGCAATAAAGAGGAAACTGCTTCTTTACTTTTTGCAAAAAAAACATCATTTTCCTCTAAGCCCAGATGAAAAACGGGATTATCAATATGCCTTATTGGGATGCTTCCCTGTTGAAATTTATAGCCAAGGAGGGTATCTTCATGTCCATAACCTGTAATAACATCGTGTAAAGGGAACTGCAAAAATATTGATTTTGGCACTAGGAAATTTCCTGTCATAAAGTGATTGTAAGGTTTTTTTAATCTATTTTCAACTGAAATTTCCTCCCTTGCCTTCCCGTAAAACCAACGAAAATATCGGTTGCTTTCAGGTTCTTCGTTTTCATATCTAATACCCCCGACTAAAACGGAATCTTCAGTAGCATGCTGTAAATATTGGGCTAAGAAAAGAGTAGAAACGGGGAATACATCGGCATCCAGAAAAAGTAAATAGGGATATTTTGCTTTTTCAGCAAGCAATTCTCTGGTCTTTGATCGCCCCATATTAACGGGAGATTTAAAAAATGAGATATTTTCATTATCCCACTGACCTAAAGAAGCAATGTTTGAGGCATCATCCCAAATGATAATCTCCAATTTAAAGGAAGAAAAATCATGGTGCCTCAAAAGAAAATCCACCAAAGGAGAAACATCAGTATTGAACGTCGGAATTAAAACTGAAATCACTCAGGGTAGTTTTTAATAAATATTAATTATTCCATAGCGGCGGTAATCCATCTGGTAAAAAGATTTGCGGAACCACCATCGGGAGCAAACCGTGTTTGTTTTAAGAGAACCATAATCGTTCCTGTTTTAGGGTCGGCCCAATAATTGGTATTAAAATAACCACCCCATGAGTATCGACCTTTGTAACCATTTCCACGTTCTTCCCCGAGAGAAGTAATAACGCCAAAACCAAGACTATTAAATTGTTCACTCTTTTCAGTAGGTGTTAAGTCAGGTGTTTGATTGGCCGCGGTAAGGAGGAAAACCGAATAAGGGCTTAGCACTCTTTTTCCATTAGCTGTGCCATTATTCAGTAACATCTGGAGAAAAAGCGCATAATCACGAGCGGTACAACTCAAGCCAGCCCCACCGCTAAACCACGTTTTAGCTCCCTTTACCGGATAATCCGCATCGTAGTAGGTTCCCGTATATTTTTCCCATCCCTTTCCATTTGAAGCGGGCTTTAGCACGGGAACCAATCTATCTGCTTTACTTTCAGGCAGATAAAAACCGGCATCTTTCATACCTAAGGGTTGAAATAAATTTTCCTTTAGAAAAACATCAAATTTCTGCCCGGACCATAATTCAATCAAATATCCTAAAACATCTAATCCCATGGCATAATTATATTTTTCACCTGGCTGAGACACGAGCGGAATAGCTGCCAGCTTATTTATGTTTTCAGCTAAAGAAACCTTATCCGTAGTATAAAGCTCTGTTATACCAGCTTTAGCAGAAATGGCATGAAATCGTAAATCGCCGGAAATTCTACCGTACGATAAGCCGGAAGTATGCGTAAATAGCTGTCTAACAGTAATAGGTTTGATTGCCGGGACGGTGGTATAGGTAGTGTCCTTTTGATTATAAGACGATAAAACGGTCATATTTTTGAAGGCTGGAATCCATTTTGAAATAGGATCATCCAGATTAAATTTGCCCTGTTCATAGAGAATCATGGCCGCTGTAGAAGTAATCGCTTTACTCATGGAAGCGATTCTAAAAATATCATCTATTTTAAAAGGACGATTTGTTTTTGGGTCAGAAATCCCAAATGCCCTTTCATATACCACTTTTCCATTTCTTATCACCAAAGCTACTGCACCAGGAATTTGTTCCTTATTAATAAGTTCCTGGAATCCAGTTTCTATATTACTTAACCTATCTTTATTAAACCCTAACTCATTACTTGTCAACGAATTTGGAAATAATTTCTCGTAATCAACTGGAATTTGAGCAAAAGCTGAAAACTGAGTAATGATTAAGACAGCGGAAATAAAATTTTTCATCCTTTTTAAAATTAAATTATAAAACACTAAGTTACAAAAAAAATAATTGCCATAAAACTTAGTTTATTCTAAAGTGTTTAATAGTTTTACTATCTAAAAATTGAGTGTGCGAAACGTAAGCCTTTGGGTAATCTTATTTTTATTCCTTGTAGGTAATTTTTCTACCCTCGTATTAATAAAATTAGATATTTTATTATCGATAGAAAATAATCAGGAACTCATTGATGAAAATAAATCATCTCAGGAACTTGATTTTGAAATAAAGAAAATATTTACAATAAATGGAATAAAAATTATTTCTGATTTTTCTATTTCCACATTAATCAAAAATTTTAAAAGAATACCTTTTTATTTTTCCGACCATATTATACCCTTATTTAGCCCCCCTCCAAACCATTAAAATATTTTTCATTCATTTAGAGATGACAAATACATCGGTCATCTACATTCAAATTTTAAACCATTTTACTTAAACTTATTGTTATGTTTTCAAAAATCAAATATGATTTACCCGCGAGTATTGTCGTATTTTTAGTAGCCTTACCTCTATGTTTAGGGGTAGCATTGGCAAGTGGAGCTCCATTATTATCCGGCGTTATTTCAGGCATCATTGGTGGCATCGTCGTTGGTGCATTGAGCAGTTCTCATACGAGTGTAAGCGGACCGGCAGCTGGCCTGGCCGCAGTAGTTCTTGCCTCCATCACTCAATTAGGAAATTTTGAGGTTTTTTTAATGGCTGTTTTGTTGGCAGGCATTTTCCAATTTGTTGCTGGTATTAGTAAATTAGGCTTCATTGCCAACTACATACCGTCCAATGTTATCAAAGGATTATTGGCAGCCATTGGTGTAATTCTGGTACTAAAACAGATCCCACATGCTGTTGGATTTGACAGAGACCCACAGGATGATTTCACTTTCTTACAAAGAGACGGTGAAAATACCTTTTCTGAATTGCTGAATATTTTTACCTATTTTTCTTATGGAGCTATTATTATTTCCATTTTGTCTATGTTAGCCATGATATATTGGGATAAAACACCAATGAAAAAAGTTAAATTTTTTCCAGCTTCCCTGTTTGTGGTAATTTTCGGCGTATTTCTAAACTTTATTTTCGGAAAATTTATTCCCTCACTTTATATAGATCCTTCTCATCTTGTAAATATTCCTCCGTTCGAAGGTATAAACTCACTCATAACTACCCCTGATTTTTCAAGTGTTTCAAACTATAACGTTTGGACAGTAGCTTTGACCATAGCCATTGTTGCCAGTATAGAAACCTTACTTAATCTGGAGGCTGTTGAAAAACTAGATACTCATAAACGACAGGCTTCACCTAACAGAGAACTTGTTGCCCAGGGCATTGGAAATACCCTTTCCGGATTAGTTGGCGGTATTCCTTTGACGTCTGTTATCGTTAGAAGTAGTGTTAATATCAACGCAGGGGCAGAAACTAAGTTATCGGCTATCCTACATGGTATCTTTTTGTTAGTGAGTGTTTTAGTTCTCAGTCCGATCATTAATCTGATTCCTCTTTCTTCCTTGGCAGCTATTTTGATTTTAACAGGTTATAAATTAGCTAATGTAGCCCTGTTCAAAAGCATGTACAAAAAGGGTTTAAGCCAGTTTGTTCCATTTTTAGTGACTATTCTGGCTATTGTCTTTACTGATTTATTAATTGGTGTTATCATCGGATTATTTGTCAGTATTTTCTATATATTAAAGAGTAATTTTAAAAATCCGTTTGTTCTACAAAACGAGGTACTCCATTTCAACGAAACCCTCCGTTTAGAGTTACCTAACCAGGTTTCCTTTCTTAACAAAGCATCTATAAAAGATACTTTGTGGAGTGTTCCAAAGGGTTCTAAGGTTATTATTGATGCTTCTAATACTGATTTTATTGATCATGATGTCATTGAGGATATTGAAGAGTTCAAAAATACTATTTCAATTGAAAAGGATATTAAGCTAAATATTATTGGTTTGAAAGACCAATATCAATTGAAGGATCATATTCAGTTTGTTAATGTACTGGATAAGGAAGCTCAGGAAAAGTTGACGCCCGATGAGGTATTAGATACCTTAAAGAAGGGAAATGCTCGCTTTTTAACAGGCGATCTCACTGAAAAGTACCTAAAACATCAGGTAAATGCTACCTCTTTTGGTCAAAACCCATTTGCCATTGTACTCAGTTGTATTGATAGTCGAACGACCACGGAACATATTTTTGACCTGGGTCTGGGTGATATTTTTAGCGTTCGTATTGCAGGTAATATACTCAATGAGGATATTCTCGGTAGCATGGAATTTGGAGTCCACAAAATTGGCGTTAAATTAGTTGTGGTTTTAGGACATACTAAGTGTGGCGCCATTGCCGGTGCATGTAGTAATGTAAAGTTGGGGAATTTAACAGGCTTGCTTGAAAAAATTAATCCTGCCATTGACAGTGAAGTAACTATAGAAACAGACAGAGATGGATCTAATCCTGTTTTTGTTGATAAAGTAGCAGAATTGAATGTTCACAAAACAATGGATAGAATTAGAAACGAAAGTAGTCTGATTGCAGAATATGAAAAAGAAGGCAAAATTAAAATTGTCGGTGGGATGTACTCTGTTGAAACAGGGGGCGTCACCTTTTTCTCTTAAATAAAAAAAAAGAGGCTGTCTGAAAAGATAGCCTCTTTTTTTTGTTTTAGTTGGTGAAATTTACCCCTACCACCTGATTTTGAATCACGGATTTTAAGGCTTATAGCGTACTTTTTTACCAGATAGAGGCGCGATGCTTCGCGTCTTCTCCTCGACAGGTTTCCATTTCAATTTCACTCCTAACGCCCGGTTTTGAATCAGGATTTTCAGGATTTCCAGGATTACAGAGGACGTCTTCGGTTTTAGCGCAATGGTCATTTATAGAAGATTACTTCATACCCTTCTTTTCGCCGATGTGTAACGCATCGACGAGAGGCCTGGCAATGAAAGCAGTATGTAATAATAACCTTCCCACTCAATCCAACGACGTTATAGTTAATCCTATAAATCCTGTAAATCCTGATTCA
>JANQZX010000036.1:0-8872 GCA_030728245.1 Saprospiraceae bacterium
TTGAATCGAGGAATCTTCCAATCCATCCGGTGTTTATATACTCATTAGATGTGGACGCACTATTCCAAATATCTGTTGATCTAAAATGAGATCTGTTTTGATTAGGATATCCGACGCTTTGTAAAATACCAAGTTTCTCCTCCTTGTACATAGTGGCAAGGCCTGTCATCCTGCTATGTAGTCCTAATTTATCTGTAAGTTTAAGAACTTTTGACTCAGGCAGAGCAATATTAGATCTTACGCGCATAAGACCTTCATACTGATCGATAGGTATGACCATATTCAAACCATCGTTCCCACCATTCATCTGAATCAATATCAATATTTTATCATCAAAAGGATCCATTCCTGATAAAAAGGGAGATTCAGCTTGTGCGAATATATCCAGGCCATTGAGTAAAAATGGAATAGTCAAACTAACGCCTGACTTTTTTATAAAATGTCTTCTATTCATCATCGTTCTAGCTTAAATAATTTTCAGGCATAGTTAACATGGCCTTAATGAGATTCCTTACTTTCGTTTCTAATGCCGCCTTAATAGGAACATTCGTTGGATTTTTCAAATAAGCTTCATATTGTTCTTCCCACTCGTAGTCTGGTGCGCCAGGTAGGATGAGTGTTTTTAGATCATTTATCTGATTTTGTGTTAATCCAATAGGGAATAAAAATTCACCAAGTTCTTTGATTAGAAGATTGGGGTCTTTTACCTTCTTCATACTTCCAATAAGTTTCAAAACATTTATTTGATATTTGATAGTATTGTAAGTTAATCCATTTCCTGCCAATGAATTAGTAAAGTTCATTCTGGCATTCAAAGTGGTAGCATTAATCCAAATTCTATAAAAACTTGGTTCCTGGTAATAAGCTTTCCAACCTGAAACATCGGGTGGATAAAAATATTCCATTTGTTGACCACCAATATTTCGAATGATAGATTGAAGTGAAAGGGTTCTTTTGTTATTATCTGTTGGTAAGACAAATTGCGTTTGTTTTAGTAAACCCACACTAAAATCTATGGGGTTTTTAATCATATTTCCCCGGTTTGCCATATCGAAGAAGTGCTCACTATTCAACAAAGCCCTCAATACCGGTTTAATTTCAAATTTTTCTCTAATAAATAATTCCGACAGAGGTTGAATAATATTCATTTCTACGTCGGCACTAATCTTGTAATAAACAAAATATCTGTAAAGTTTCCGGCAGATAAATTTAGCTACTTCTGGTTTTGTGAAAATGATATTAATGAGGGTCTTATACTCATTTTCGTTTTCATTAACAATCTTTATTGAATTAAATCTATGGGATAATTGTTTTGTGGTAGAATCATGTCTATTGGCATTAAAACTACTTTGTATAACCGTAGCTGTTCTTGAATAATAACCCTGATCTGTCCAGCCAGTTAAGCATTTTGCCATTTCCTTGATATCAACTTCTGTGTAAGTAGTGTAATCTCCCGGTCCTGCTATGGCTCCTTTTCCAATAGTAAATAATTCTAACAGTTCTCTGGCAAAATTTTCATTAGGTGAACCTTTTGAGTTCTGATTACCATTTAGATACCTTAACATAGCAGGATTAGTAGTTATCAGATATACCAGACTCTTAAAATTCTTCAGACCATTATTTCTCAATAATCTAATGTAATCATACATGTATTTTGGGTCTGAAACGGTGCCCAGATCAATAGGAAAATGATTGTGCCAAAACAGTGTTATTTTTTCCCTTATGGATATTCCCTCCCTTAAAAGAACCTCTGCATTCCAAGCCCTTAGGCTCGAGGTTCTATAATTTATACTGTCTCGTGTATCGTTATATGGTGCATTCACCCAAGAAGAACCCAAGGGTACATGAGGGTCCTTTTCAAAAATATAATTTATGGGTTGTGGAACATCTGGCAGTTCCTCAAAAAGTAAATCTAAAGACCTTCTTAATCCTTTTGAAATAACGGTATTCATTGACTCAGTGTTAGGACCAATAGTAGCTCTTCTGAGTAAATGCAAGGCTTCTGCTTTTCCCCATTTTCCTGAATATGGGTTCAATGAAGCACCTGATTCTTCTTCTTGCGTGGATTTCATCTGGCTTAATTTAATGAGAATTATGGAGTGAAATGTATCTATTTTCCAAATTAGAAGTAGGTTTATTACGAAAATTATAAATTCTACTTTTAATCTTCTAAATTTAGGTATATTTTACAATAGTTTTGATATATTTAGAAAAACAATAAATTTTTTATGATAAAAGGCTGTATTTTTAATTTAATCGATGTTGTGTTAAAAGAAGTTTCAATTGTAGATGACTTGGATCCTAAATTAGTTACACCAGATCATTTAATAGATGGTTTTTTAGTTTTTTTGAAGGAGTTGAAAAACAAGGGAATCCAAATAGCTGTTGTTTCTCATAATCCATTATTAAAGGAAATTTTAGACAGACTAAGAATTACTCATTTAATTAACAATTACTTTATAGGTAACAACAATGAAAGTTTAAGTGCATCAACAAACATTTACACGTTCGCTGCAACTTCTCTACAATTAAACCCAAAGGAATTACTAGTTTTTATATCATCCGAGTCATCAGAGGATTTGAATTTACTCGAACCTTTCAAGATAGTTTGTGTTGGTTCAAAACCAATTGAAAATACCAATATTCACCATGTTACTGATTTTTCTTCCCTTAAATTTAATCAATTGATAGCCACCTTAACAAATATTAATCAAAATTAGCCTAATTTTGTGTTAAAATAATCATTTATGAACATGACCAAATTTCAATTACTGCTTTCGTTTATTCTAATGGTAACATTCTCATGCCAACCAAATAGTAAGGTAAGTAAGAGCGGTGATTCCTCTGTTGACGCAAAACCTTCTTTGGGCAGTATTGGAACACCAGCTATTCCGGAAAAATTTAAAGAAACAGATTTACTTCTCACAGATTATTGGGTGTATGAGTTTTATGTAATTCCAGAAAAGGTGGGTGTTGGACCAAATTTTGTTGGAACCTGGTACAAATTTAATCCGAATGGCACCTATTCAAAAGGGCAGTTTCAAGAAACTTTTGATAATGGAAACTGGTATATTTCAAGTCGTCCAAGTGAACATCAGCCTGGCAAAGTATTTAAATATATTTATTTTGATTCAGCTGTAAACGATTTATGGGATGTTGGTTTTGAAATTCAGGGAACAAGCGGTTATAATATGTCCTGGGTCAAGCAATTAGATCCGCCCGATGGTGAATCAGGTTTAGCTAAGGTTATGAAAATGCTTACCAAACCTACCCGTGAACAGCTGGGTCGATAATCAGTGTATCGATAAAAGGTAAGAAATAAATTCTAAAATAAAGCTGGGTATTTTCAGCAAATGCCTGAAGTTCTTTAGACTTTGAGCATTTGCTGAAATCAGTATTTTATTTTTGACTAGATCTTTATGAAAATCAAGCGTTTAATGCTTCATTTATTACATGGTCAAGCAACTCTGATACCGTAATTCCTTGTGATTTGACTTGTTGGGGAATAATGCTTGCATTAGACATTCCTGGAATGGTGTTTACTTCAAGAAAATAAAAAGTACCATCCACACAAATTGAATCTACACGTACAACCCCTTTACAACCCAATACCTCGTAAATCAGCTTAGTTTGAGCTTTACATTTAGCTGTTAAATCCTCAGAAAGTCTTGCTGGAGTAATTTCCTGACTTTGGTTTTCATATTTTGCCTTGTAATCAAAAAACTCATTTTCAGATATTATTTCCGTAATAGGTAAAACCTCTACGCCGTTATCTTTTCTGAAAACCCCGTTCGAAAACTCAGGACCCGAAAGAAATGCTTCCACAACTACCTCGTCATCATATTGAAAGGCCATGGAAATGGCTTCAGAAAGTTCATTTTTAGATTTAACCTTACTTACACCAAAACTACTTCCATTTTTATTGGGTTTGACAAATAAAGGTAAACCTAAGGTCAGCAGTTCTTCCTCATTCCATATAGTATTTTGCGTTAATAAAATGGAATTTGCCATCGGAATATGATACTTTTTAAGTATATCCTTGGTTGCTTGCTTACCAAAAGTTATGGCACTGGTAAAAAGATTACAACCGGTAAAAGGCATTCCAATCAAGTTAAAGTATCCTTGCAAATTTCCATCTTCTGCCGGATGGCCATGCAGCATTAAATAGACTAAATCAAAGGTTGTATGATTCGTTTCCGTTCTCAATGAAAAATCATTCAAATCAATCAATTGATCTGTTCCTTGTAAGGTAAACTTTCCTTTATTTAATTCAATAATGAATAGGTTATATTTGTTTTTATCCATTTCAAGCGCTATATTTTTAGCACTTTGCAATGAAACATTTCGTTCTGCAACATCTCCACCAGTTACAATAGCAATATTTTTCTTCATTTTAATGACTTTATCTCAGGCCTCTGCGAATTAAATTATCTCTGTATATCCTGGCATTTCGATTATGCTCGGATAAGTCGGTGGCAAACGAGTGTAAACCGGATTCATCACCCACTGCACAAAAATATAAATAATTATGTTTTTCGTAATTTAAAACAGCGTCTATACTTGAGATGCTACTCATAGTTATAGGTCCTGGAGGAAGCCCTGTGTATTTATAGGTGTTATATGGGGAATCAAACTTGGTATGAAAATCAGTAACTCGTCGGGCTAAGAAATCTTTTCTGGCAAAAACCGCCGTTGGATCAGCTTGTAAGGGCATTCCAATCTTGAGTCTATTCAGATAAACGCCTGCAATCCTCTTTTTTTCAATATTCTGTTGTGTTTCTTTCTCAACTATAGAAGCAAGGGTATATACCTCTTGTGGAGTTAATGAGAGGGATGCTGCCTTTTTTAAACGTTGATTTGATGCCCAAAATTTATCATATTCAGACTTCATACGGTTTAGAAATGCAGGGCCAGAGGTATTCCAGTACATCTGATAAGTATTGGGAATAAATAAACTTTGGAAATTCTCCTTGGTAAATCCGTCTTTTCCTATGATGTCATTTACGCTAAAAATATCATTTAATGAGATGGAATCAGGCTCTATAAATGATGAAACTTTCGCTGCAACATTTTCAGGCATTCGTTCGGTGGTTAAAACGACATTGACAGGTTCCTGATTGCCAGCACGCAATTTTCTTATTAATTGAATCAAATTAATGCCCTTGTTTATTTTATATTGCCCAGATTTAACTTTACCCTCTTTAAAATTCATTTTTTCTGAAAGGAGAGAAAAAACAGTAGTGTTCGAAAGGACTTTCTCCTTTTCCAGCAATATTAATAGGCCTTTGAAGTCTGTACCAGAAGGTATTCTTATAGTTTTACTCTGTATTGAGCCTGGTAGAACAGGTGAATACACAAGTTGATACATAAGTAACATACCACTTAAAGTAACGGTAATTAGTAATATACCCCAAAAGAAGTAGTTTTTTTTAATCATTTCATCCAAATTTGGCTCAATTTAGTGATAAATGATTTAGTATAAAAATCATTTAAAGCGATTTGTTTATAATCTTTCTCTAACTTTGTAATCATGAAAAATTTAATTGAAGCATTATTTATTCTGTTGGTCCTTTGCAGTTGTGAAACGGACTTTGACATTGAGGCCGGTGAAAAGGAAATTCCAGTAGTTTATGGGGTTTTAAATGTAACGGAACCAAAACAGTATATTAGGGTACAGAGAGCATTTCTTTCTAAAGGTGGCAACGTATCAGACCTTTCTAAGGATCCAAATATTTTGTATTATTCAGGCGGCAGAGCCATTTTAACTGTCACCTCCACGGGAAGAACCATTATAGGTAAAAGAATAAATACAGAAGATATTGGAATAAAAAGAGATAGTGGTTTCTTTGCTGAGTCCCCCAACATACTGTATGAATTTGATACCAAAGATTGGTTGGTTACACCACCTGCTAAAGTTATTTTTACTTTTGAAAATGAATCCCTATTAAAAGGGGTTTCATCACAAATTTCATTAGTAAAAGATCTCCAATTGAGAGAAGGGGTTCCCTCTGCTCCTCTAAATTTAGGGTACGATCGGGTAATAACCATAGGTTGGAATCATTCCACGGAAACCAAGTTATTTGATTTGATTATGAGAATCAATTACCTGGAAAAGAGTAATAAAACGAATGGTGTCTTTTTAGATAAATCTTTAGATTGGGTTCTAAAAGACCAACTTGAAGTTGGTTCAGATGCAACAAAAGGATCTTTTTCATTCAAAGGTATTGAATTTTTTAAATTCTTAGGTAGTGCACTCCCAACTTCTTCAGATATTCAAAGGAACATGAAATCGGTAGATATTTTACTAACGGCCGGGGGGAATGAATTTAAGGAAATACTAAATTTAAATCAGGCAAATTTTGGATTAACTGGTTCTAATAATATTCCAAGGTACAATAATATCACAAATGGTATTGGTTTTTTATCTTCACGTATGAAGGTATCCAGGACTGACATTTCTTTATCTTCTGTTACGCTTGATTCATTAAAATTTGGCTTATTTACGAAAGCATTACATTTCAAATAATGCCAATTTGTCAGTTAATTAAGGTTCGTTCTATTTTTAAAGCAACCAAAATAGATAATATCTGCCTATTATAGACAAAAAAGGCAGAATTATTTAGTTGGCATGTAGCTTGATAAGAAGAAATGAATGTTAAACATTTGAAAAATTTAAAAACAAATTATCATGGGTAAAATTATCGGAATTGACCTCGGTACCACAAATTCTTGTGTGTCAGTTATGGAAGGAAACGAACCGGTGGTTATTCCAAATGAGGAGGGAAGAAGAACTACGCCATCAGTTGTTGCCTTTATGGATAGTGGAGAAAGGAAAATTGGTGATCCAGCCAAGCGTCAGGCAATTACAAATCCTCAGAGGACAATCGCTTCTATTAAAAGGTTCATGGGACGTCGGTTTTCTGAGTCTGCAAGTGATATAAGTGCATCCCCTTACAAAGTAGTTAGAGGAGATAACGATACTATCAAAGTGGACATTGATGGTCGCTTTTATACAGCCCAAGAGCTTTCTGCTATGGTTCTTCAAAAAATGAAAAAGGTAGCTGAGGATTATTTGGGTCAGGAAGTTACTGAAGCAGTAGTAACTGTTCCCGCTTATTTCAATGATTCTCAGCGTCAAGCTACAAAGGAAGCTGGTGAAATCGCAGGTCTAAATATTAGAAGGATTATCAACGAACCTACCGCTGCAGCTTTGGCATACGGTTTAGATAAGCGAAATAAGGAAATGACCATCGCCGTATATGATTTGGGTGGTGGTACTTTCGATATCTCTATTTTAGATTTAGGCGATGGTGTTTTTGAGGTTAAATCTACAAACGGTGATACACATTTGGGGGGAGATGATTTTGATGCGGTTATAATCGATTGGCTTGCCAATACTTTCAAAGAACAAGAGAATATGGACCTTAGAAAGGATCCTATAGCCCTTCAAAGATTAAAGGATGCCGCTGAAAAAGCTAAAATAGAGCTGTCGTCTTCCTCAGAAACTGAAATAAATTTGCCTTATATTACTGCCATGGATGGTGTGCCTAAGCACTTGGTTACTAAACTTTCCAGAGCAAAGTTTGAGCAAATGATTGAGCCACTGGTGGAGCGTAGTCTGGAACCTTGCAGGAAAGCACTGGCTGATTCAGGCCTTTCTCTTTCTCAGATATCTGAGGTGATTTTAGTAGGTGGTTCAACCAGAATCCCTAAAATTCAGCAAGCCGTTGAAAACTTCTTTGGTAAAAAGCCAAATAAAGGTGTTAATCCAGATGAGGTTGTGGCCGTTGGTGCATCCATTCAAGGTGGTGTCCTCAGTGGTGACGTTCAAGACGTACTTTTACTCGACGTAACACCTCTTTCTTTAGGTATAGAAACGATGGGTGGTGTATATGATGTAGTTATTGAAGCAAATTGTACTATACCAACCAGAAAGTCAAAAGTTTATTCTACTGCAGCTGATAACCAACCAAGTGTTGAAATTCATGTGCTACAAGGAGAAAGACCTATGGCGAAGGATAACAGACCTATAGGTAAGTTCATTCTTGACGGAATACCTCCTTCACCTAGAGGTGTGCCTCAAATTGAGGTGTCTTTCGATATTGACGCTAATGGTATATTAAGTGTAGGCGCTAAGGATAAAGGAACGGGTAAAGAGCAATCTATTAGAATTGAAGCTTCTACCGGCTTGTCTAAAGAGGAAGTAGAAAGAATGAAGGCTGAAGCTGCCGCTAATTCTGAATCAGACAAATTAGCACGTGAAAAAGTAGAAAAATTAAATGAAGCTGATAATTTGATTTTCCAAACAGAAAAGCAAATCAAAGAATTTGGCGATAAGCTTCCTGCAGATAAAAAACCTGAATTGGAAAGTGCTTTGAATACACTAAAAGATGCTCATAAATCTCAGGATGTTCCGTCTATAGACGCTGCAATTACTGGTTTAAATGCAATCTGGCAGGCAGCAACTCAGGAAATGTACCAAAGTGGTCAGGCGGGTGATCCAAATGCAGGCCAAGATCCTAATGCAGGTGGTCAGTCTGGAAATACCTCTAATAATAACGGTGATGTCACTGACGTAGAATACGAAGAAGTAAACGATAAAAAATAACTTAGTTTAAATAGGTAAATGAGCGGGGTTATTGTCCAATAATCCCGCTTATTTTTTTCCATATCTCAACATACTCCTCCAAATATTGAAGTTCCTTTAACTCATTTGTCGAAAGGTAGTTCATTTCTTTTTCAAAGGTTAACGCCCTGCTGGTATAATACGGAAGGTAAGTTTGTATGCCAATTAATATACCCTCAGAAAATACAGGCGCTCCTGACATTCCTGAAACCTTCCAATAATTACCCCTTACTCTTTTGATAATTT
>JANQZX010000036.1:8972-23456 GCA_030728245.1 Saprospiraceae bacterium
GCTCCTGACATTCCTGAAACCTTCCAATAATTACCCCTTACTCTTTTGATAATTTGAAGTTTTCCATTTCCCTCTAAAACGGTATCTTGTTGATTCCAAACTGGATATTTAGAAGGAATTTTGGTGTCAGCCAACTCTATGTTTCTTATGGATAAGTTTATTTTATTTAATATCTCAGGGTGATTAATTAAAAAACGGGCACTGGCAAAATAGTCTTTTTGGAAGGTTAAAATAATCTCACTTCCTGTTTCAGGTAACAAATCTATAGGTAAAATGGAATAAGTAATGAATAAGCGTGCCGCCAACCCATTTGTTTCATCTATTCTATTCTGTTTTTGGGTTAGTTCATTTATTATTCTATCCCTTTCATTGCTTTTTTCAAAGGTCGATAAGGTGGCTAATCTATTTAAGATAAACCGATTATCTGTCCATTTTTTAATGCAAAACTCAATGGCTTTATGTAAGGTATATGATTTTAAAATATCAGCATCAGATTTTCTAATATCTATCATATAATTTTTACTATGGGCTATGAGCTCCTTAAATGGGTTAATAGTATTCGTTTTAATTAGTTGATCTTTATTAAACTGACTTCTTTTTGTAAAGGTATCTATCTGATATTGCCATTGAGGAAGAAGTAACCAATCAACATAATTTTTTACAGCATCTGCTTTGTAATCAGTAACTACAGGGAATCCTATAGAAAAAGTGTCAGTCATTGAATACAATTCGGTGGAATATTGTGTTTTATTACCTTGAAAACCAAGGGGTAAATCTACGCTTAATAAAACCCAATCTTTATTTTTATAAATAATGGAAGGATTTTGAAGCGTATCTATCTCAATTATTGTATTATTTGTTCCAGAGGAAGATATCGCTGAATGCTTTTTTTGAATGGTAATAATTATATTTACAGGGATATTTCCCTGAGTATTTTCATACCCAAGACACTGGCTCAGGGTCCAAATATAATTCGTTTCTGGGAATAAGTATCCGGTACAACTACTACCTATACGAACTGCTGTAACCGATGAAAGAAATGGTTGTGAGATTAAACAGAATGAGGTAGAAAGATAAGTGATATAAAAAAAAACAAAAAATTTAAATTTTAGCTTGCTTTTCATACAAGGGTTTTAAAGAAAAACCAAAAACCTTTGTGGCCCCAAATAAAATGACCAGGTAACAAATATCTCCTAATAAAGTGTTTTGGAAAAATGGCAAACCTGCTATATACGAAGTAAGTAATCCTGAATAATTTTGTGGATAAATTGGATTATTTAACCAGCTACCAAAATTTGTTACGAGAAAAAATAAACTAGCCGTTGAGAATCCCGTAAGAGCTAATCTGGGTAATGTGAAGGTTGAAAGAAGTCCCCAGGCAATTGGAATCATTAGTAAAAATGAACCGTAAACCCAAAACGAACCAAACAAAGTAAATCCTTCATAATACTGAGGATATTGAATAGGATAGATAATATTATTTATGAATAAATCACTTAGCCAAAGGGAAAATAAAGGAACCAAAAAGGCCCAAATTTTCCTACCCAAAAAATAGCTGCCAAACACTGCTATACCACCCACTGGGGTGAAGTTGTGTGGGTGGGGTATAATACGGCTGAATGCAGCGAATAATATAAGTACCAACACAAATTTTAAAGTATTTTGTTTTTCTTGATTCATTTCTCGTTGTGTAATTAAGAATGTAAAATTAAAAAGATTTACTTATTTTAGGGTTTTATTTCGGCCGTTGATTCATTTCTGAATTATTTATAATCGTTTAAAATTATTTCAATAAAACCTAAACCATGAAAAAAGGTTTCACATTTTCTTTTCTTTTACTTCTTTCCATTCAATTTGCTGTTGCCCAACCAGAAAGATGGCAGCAACGAGTTCAATATAAAATGGATATTGATTTTGATGTAAAAAAACATCAGTTTAATGGAAATCAGACTATTAAATACACAAATAATTCGCCTGATACTTTAGATAGGATTTTTTATCACCTTTATTTCAATGCCTTTCAACCTGGAAGTATGATGGATGTTCGCTCCAGGACTATTTCTGACCCTGATCCCAGAGTTGATGATCGTATTTTCAAACTTACTCCTGATGAAATTGGTTTTCACAAAATTTCTGCTTTAAGTCAGGACGGGATTCCTTTACAATTTGAAATGGTGGAGACTATATTAGAAGTAAAACTGGCAAAACCAATTCTTCCAGGTAAAACTACTACCTTAGATATGTCTTTTTCAAGCCAGGTACCTCTACAAATTAGACGTTCAGGCAGGAATAATGCTGAAGGCATTGAATATTCAATGGCTCAGTGGTATCCAAAATTATGTGAATATGATTATCAGGGCTGGCATGCAAATCCTTATGTTGGTAGAGAATTTTATGGTGTATGGGGTGATTTCGATGTGACTTTAAACATTGATGCAAAATATATGGTAGGTGGAACAGGTTACCTCCAAAATCCAGAGCAAATTGGAAAAGGTTATACTCAAAATACGGTGACTCCAAAACCTGATAAAAATGGTAAGCTTTCCTGGCACTTTATAGCGCCAAATGTTCATGATTTTTTATGGGCTGCTGATCCGGATTATACCCATACCTCTTTAAAAAGAGCTGACGGACTAACTCTTCATTTTTATTATCAATCCAATGATAAAACGAAAGATAACTGGGAGGCTTTACCTGCTATTATGGATAAGGCTTTCGATTATATCAATAAAAATTTTGGGCAATACGATTACAAACAATACTCCTTTATTCAAGGTGGCGATGGTGGAATGGAATATCCAATGGCAACCTTAATCACCGGAGAAAGAAATATTGGAAGTCTTGCTGGAGTGGCTGTGCATGAATTAATGCATAGCTGGTATCAAATGATGCTGGCTACCAATGAAAGTTTGTATGCCTGGATGGACGAAGGTTTTACATCTTATGCCAGTTCAAGAGTAATGCAACATCTCATTGAAAATAAATTATTAATGCCGGGTAGGGTAGCAGCTAATCCACAAGCAGGCAATTACGCTGGGTATTTCAATCTGGCTAAATCTGGATTTGAAGAACCTTTATCAACGCATGCCGATCATTTTCAGACGAATAGAGCCTACGGACTCGCTGCTTATTCAAAGGGTTCTGTTTTTCTTGCACAACTTGAATATGTTCTCGGAAAACCAATATTTGATAAGGCTTTACTTAGATATTTTTATTCCTGGAAAGGAAAACATCCAAATGTAAATGATTTTATCAGGGTTTTTGAAAAATCCAGTCAGTTGGAATTGGATTGGTACAAAGAATATTTCTACCACACTACCTTAACAGTTGATTACGCTATAAATAATGTCTCCTCCATGGATAATACTACCTTAGTGACCCTGGAAAGAAAGGGTAAAGTACCTATGCCTGTTGATATAGTCATAACTAAAAAAGATGGTACTAAAATGGGATACACTATTCCTCTACAGATAATGAGGGGAGCAAAAGGAGCAGATTTATCTGGCATCAATTGGATCGTTAGTCCTGATTGGGCTTGGACAAATCCTCAGTATTCTTTGAATTTGCCTGTTAAACTAGAGGACATTTCAACTATTGCAATTGATCCTTCCGAGCGTATGGCAGATATTGAAAGAATAAATAATGTTTGGAATAATCCGGCAAATGCCAAATAATATTTAAAATTGGGTGTTTCACCTGTTATGCATGTTCTTCAGTTAACTAAAAAAGTCCCTTTCCCGTCGAAGGATGGTGAATCTATGGCCATTCTTTCCCTTTCGGGCTCTTTGGTATCGAATGGTGTATCTGTCGATTTATTGTCTTTAAACACTAATAAACATAGATTTTCAAGTGACTTTAATAATTTAGATTCAACTTCATATCGCTCTATTAATATGGTGGAAATCAATACAGATTTCCATCCTATTTCGTTCCTCATTAACTTATTTTCTAATCTTCCTTATCAAATTAGCAGATTCGTTAAGAAGGAATACAAGGTTAAACTGATTTCACTTTTAACACAAAACAAGTATGATTTTATCCTACTTGAAACTGTTTATTTGACGCCTTATATTCCCGTAATTAAAAGATATTCTTCAGCCAAGATTCTTTTAAGAACTCATAATATGGAATATGAAATATGGGAAAGACTATATAAAGGTGCCAATTGGGGTGTTGGTAAATTATTATATAAATGGCTGGCGCGCCAGATGTTTAGGTATGAATCTTTCAAATTACACTCTATCGATTATCTAATTGCCATTTCAAAGCGAGAACTTTTAATGTTTAAGGCTTCTTATCCTTCTTTAAATGGCAGCGTTGTTCCAATTACCTGGAATACATCAATAGAATGCTATCAAAAAACCTTAAAAAGTAATACTCAAAATATAAGTTTGTTTTTTATTGGTTCTTTAGACTGGAAACCTAATCAGGAAGGGCTTCTTTGGTTTTTACATAAAGTCTGGCCAATATGTCATGCCAAATTTCCTCACTTATCATTATATGTAGCAGGACGAAATATGCCCGATAGAATAAGGCAGATGACTTTAGACGGGGTATTTATGTTGGGTGAGGTAGATGATGCCGTCGCATTTGTAAACCAACATGATATTGCTATTGTTCCTTTGCTTTCGGGAAGTGGTATGCGTGCTAAAATTATAGAAGCCATGGCTTTAGGAAAAGTTGTTATTACTACCTCTATCGGCTTGGAAGGAATTCAAGCACAGGATGCCTTTGATGTTTGTTTAGCTAATTCACCAGAAGAATTTATTGATGTTATTCAGCATTTATTAAATCATCCAGCTGTTATTATACAGATTGGTATAAATGCACATCAAAATATAGTGAACAATTATGAAAGCGTAACGATGGGGAAAAAATTAATCGATTCTTTAAACCATCATTTTAATTGAAACCCGTGAATGAAATGATCTATTTATTTATTATATTTTCATTCACCTTGTTGGTTTACAGCTACTTAATTTTTCCTTTATTTATGAAAAAATTAAGCAATAAGAAATCTTTATATAGTAATCAATCATTTTTTCCTAAAGTTGCTGTCATCATGTCAGCTTATCAAGAGGAGTTTATTATAAAAGAAAAACTTAAAAGTTTAAAGGAACAAAATTATCCTAAAGATTTAATAACTTTTTGGATAGCCTCAGACGGCAGTGTGGATGGAACCAATCAGATTATTCAAGATGAATGTAAAAATTTGTCCAATTGCCAGGTTTTTTTATTCAATATCCGGAGAGGAAAGCCGACGGTGATTAATGATTTAGTTTCAAAAGCTAAAGCGTTTTACAGCGATGAGGATTTTATCATTGTACTTACAGATGCCAATGTGATTTTTAAAAATGACTTAGTTTCTTTTCTTGTTCAACCATTTATTATGCATGACATTTCCTTAGTTGATTCAAAAATTGAACCGCTAAGCAAAGTGTCAAAAGGAATTTCTATCTCTGAGAACTTTTATCTTAATAGGGAGACTTTACTAAAACAAAATGAGGGGAAATGGAAAGGCTTGTCGATGGGAGCCTCTGGTGGTTGTTATGCCCTAAGATCAAATGATTATGTCCCAGTTCCAAAGGATTTTCTTGTGGACGATTTTTTTATTTCTTTCAATATATTACTAAAGGGTAAAAAAGCAATATTACATCCAGTTGCGATTTGTTACGAAGAAGTTTCTTCTTCCATAAGCACCGAATTCAAAAGAAGAAGACGTATATCTGCAGGAAATTTTCAAAATTTATTTTATTTCCTACCATTTTTTTCAATGAAGCAATGGTCTCTTTGGTTTGTATTTTTTTCTCATAAAGTTATTCGGTGGTTTGTTCCTTTATGCTTAATTATAGCTTTTTTATCAATGTTTTATATAGCTTTTTATCAAGTTATTATTTTATTTGCTTTGCTGATTTTTACTTTATTAATAGGTTTAGTTTTGGTTTTTGATAAATTATTTGAGAACATTAACATACATTTGCCGTTTCTAAGAGGGGTACGATATTTCATAGTAATTAATGCAGCTTTATTAATGGGCTGCTTTGATTTTTTAAAAGGAATAAAAAATAATGTCTGGGAACCAACAAAAAGAAACCAGTAATTTTCAACTTGATAAGATTGAAGATGCTATTATTGATATCCGTGAGGGTAAAATTATTATTGTGGTTGATGATGAAGATCGTGAAAATGAAGGTGATTTTATTTGCGCCGCTGAAATTGTGACGCCTGAAATTATCAATTTCATGGCTACCCATGGTAGAGGTCTGATTTGTGCACCATTAGATGAAAGAAGGGTAGAGGAATTAGAGCTCAATATGATGGTTTCTAATAATACTGCTTTACATGAAACTGCATTTACTGTTTCGATAGATTTAATGGGGTTTGACTGTTCAACGGGTATTTCTGCTTATGATAGAGCCACAGGTATTAAAAAGTTAACAGATCCCTCTATTGTTGCCAAAGATTATGCCAGACCCGGGCATATTTTTCCACTAAAAGCAAGGCAAGGTGGTGTGTTGAGAAGAACAGGTCATACAGAAGCAGCCATTGATTTAGCCAGACTTGCTGGATTTTATCCTGCGGGTGTATTGGTGGAAATTCTAAACCCCGATGGTACGATGGCTCGTTTGCCTGAACTTTTTGAGATTGCTAAAAAGTTTGATCTCAAAATAGTAGCCATCCGTGATTTAGTTGCTTACCGTCTAAAGATGGAGAGTTTAATTAAAAAAGAATTATCTTTTCCAGTTGAATCTCCGCATGGAAAGTTTTTAGTTACCGCTTATACTCAAATATATTCTGGGGAAGTCCATTTGGCAGTAACCATTGGTAAATGGTCTATTGATGAACCCGTTTTGGTGAGAGTACATTCTTCTGTATCTCCCAATGATATTTTCGCTTCCTTGTTTTCTGATAATTCAAGTCTTGTTCACAAAGCTTTAAAACAAATTTCCAGAGAAGGTAAAGGTGTTTTTCTTTTTATGAGACCTAATGTTAAATCAGAGGAAGATTTTCTGGAAGAACTAAATATTCTCGCTTCTCAATCTAATAATGTGTCCGATAATATTTGGAAACAAGAAATGAATCCAAGGGAATTTGGCGTAGGTGCACAAATTTTAAAGGATTTGGGTGTCTCTAAGATTAAGTTGCTTACTAATAATCCTAAAAAGAGAGTAGCTCTTGATGGATACGGGCTGGAAATTATTGAAAATATTGATATAACAGATTAAAATTTAGGACAAAAATTATCATCATTGTTATATCTCCCCATATAGGTTACTGTTAGTTCAATGGCATTTCTTCTTCCGGAAATGCCATTGAATAAATTTGTTATTCCCGCGTCGTAGGATATTCCAATTAATAATTCGTTCAGCTCCAGTCCCAACAAAAAGATTAAAGATTCTATTTTCGGTTCATTACCTAATACAAAGGTTGGTCTTGCTGAAGCGCCAAAATGAAGTGAGGTATTAGAAACGTCATTCAATATTGTTCTAATATTCATACCTGCCATACCTGTCAGATGTCTACCTTGTTTTTGTGCTAAAACCCTTGGGTGAATTTGTAATTTTTCAGTCAAAGGAATTTGAAAACCACTGTGAACAGTATATTTTATAGGTAAAGGTCTATTCGTAATGGAATTTATGAATAATAGATTATTTTGATAAAAACTTTGATTTGGTTTGTTAATATGTGCTATTGAAGCACCTAAAAATCCTCCCAGCTGATTTATTGTCATAAAGGAATATTGTATTCCCGCATTTAAATCTGAAAAAGCAAAATTATTTGAAGGTAATAACTCATTTGTCGGATCGTTGTAGCCGTCTGTTCCATTAAATTGATCATCAAAGGTAATATTACTATATCCAACACTTTTCTGTATGATCCCCATTTGAAAGCCAGCACTTATAAATTGATTATTTGTGGGGTTCAAACTTTTGTGGTATGCGCCGGAAACATAAATATTTTGAGTGTTCCATCCAATACTGGAATTTTTATCCTGCATAAACATAACACCTACTCCCGCAGCATCATTCAAAACTTTACCATCATATCGTATTGGTAATCGTAAATCAAAACTACTGTATAATGAAACAAATGGTTCATTAAACTGATTATTTCCTTGATTTCTATGCGCTACTATGGCTCTATAACTGCCCTCGAAACTTCCACTTAAACTTGGATTCAAGAAAATGGGTATATTATTATACTGTGAAAAATTAGGATCTTGACCCCAAGAGATTACAACGATTAAACAGAAAACGCTGGTAAATATGTTAGCTTTTGTTAATGCCTGCATGAAATATATTTGAAAAGCGCTAAAATAATGTTTAATTTTAATATTTGCATAACGGTAAAAATATAACTTTTAGTATTTTTGTCCAATCATGTCACAACTCACAGAAATTAAGAATTTTAAAGGTAAATTTGAATTCGGAATTTGTCCACTTAGTGTCATACCGATTCGTATTTCTCCATCTCACAGGAGTGAGTTGATTTCTCAAATGCTTTTTGGAGAAATGGCAGAAATTTTAGAAACTAAAGGTAATTATTGGGTCAGGATTATCTGCGAAGCAGATGAAACTATCGGCTGGGTAGAAAAAGATCAAATTTTGCCTTTATCTGAAAGTACCTATCTTAAATATAAGAATAATTATGCATATTGTTTAGAAATGATGCAACCCGCAATAGGTCCTGATTCTTTTGTTTCTATCACTCTAGCAGCACGTTTACCTGAATATGATGGATTAAGGTTTTCGCTTAATAAAACGAAATTTTCATTCAACGGTCAGGCATTGCCAATAAGCAAATTTAATCCGAGTCCTGAGATGATTGTTAAACTGGCAAGAAAATATCTAAACACCCCTTTTTTATGGGGTGGCCGGTCGCCTTTTGGTATTGATAGCTCCGGACTTGTTCAAATTGTATACCAAATGGTGGGTATTTCTCTACCGCGTGATCCCTTGGAACAAGTTAAGTTAGGTACCTCCGTTGAGTTCATTGAATTAACCCAACCCGGGGACATTGCTTATTTTGAAAATAGATTTGGCAAAATTGTTCATTCAGGTATTATTCTACCAGATAATCAGCTTCTTCATTCACTGGGCCAGGTTAAAATTGACCTTATGGATCATTATGGCGTATTTGATGTAAACAAAAACCATTACCTTAAGCCTTTGCGTATTATTAAAAGATTACTTCCCACCATTTCAACGGTTATTTCCACGCCCAAAATTGACAACATATTATTAACTAATCAATTATCTCTTGAAATTACTATATAGTACCCTGTAATTCCTTTGATTTTATAATTTTCTGAAGATTATTTAGCTTGATGATAGTAATTTTTTGATTTTTCTATTAGGTTGTTTCCATACATTTTTACCCAATGATAACTTATCCATGCTCCCTGAATAAGGTCCACATCTGCGTGCCAACCCAGATCGTCTACCCAATAACAAGTGAATGTTCTTGCTTTTTCTCCTTTAGAAACGGAACTATTATTTTCGATAAAATAAACTGATTCTCCAGGTATAGTTTGAGCCTCCATTTTTAGACGATATCCTTTTGATTGAGGTATTTCCCCTTCATTTTCAGTCAGCCATAAAACCCCATAAGGAGGAATAAATATAGTATCTCCTGGATATATGTAAGATACTAAACTAATCTCTTCCCTAAAACAATTTCCTTGCCATTTCTTAGGCAATGCCGTCTTGGAAATCATCTGAAAATCGGAACTAACATTAGCCATTAACAAAATATTTTCTTCATTAAATGTTTTTTCTACGCAAAAAAGAGTGTTACTTTCTAAAGGTATTATGGTCTCTTTTGCATTACCATGTAGACAAGAGGTTTCTTTTCTTCGATTAGACAGATTGGAGATAATATTAAATAAAGTATTTTCAAGCGTCCCAGCTTCCTTTCTTAGTAAAGCTTTTTCCCAGTCCATAGCAGGTCTGTGTAACCAACGATTATCTTCTCTTTTTTCCGCATCTTTCAGATAATCAAAATTATTTAAATGTCCAATTTCATCTCCAGCATAAACCAAAGGGATACCTCTCATAAAAAAGATTATCCCATGTAATAGTTTAAATCTATCTATAGCTGAGGCTAAATCTTCTTTTTTATTTTCAATGTATGACTTTTGAATACCAATTAGCGCGGCTGTACTACCAGAAATTCTGGATTCTCCATTTGATGAATCTATTTGGAAAGAATAACCCTGGGCAAAACTATTCGGCCAAATCCCTGTGTAAAATGCCGAACAGAATAGTCGGGTTTCATGGCCATTTTGGCCAACATCGGCGGCGTTCTGGTCGGAGATTCCCCAACCTATATCATCATGACAACGTATATAATTTATCCACGTAGAAGAAGGAGGAATAGATGGAAGTTTTAATAGGGTAGTCCTTAATAAAACTGTATTTTCACAGGCTATTGCATGCCACAAGTGATTCATTAAAGTAGCATTATAGCCAATTTCACAGGCTTTACCCTCATAACCACCTGCACCTAAATATCTTATAATATCATTAGGCGCTACAATGGCTTCAGATTTGAAAAGCACTCCGGGAGCAACCAGTTGAATCAAATACTTATAAGCCACCAAAAGCATAACCGCTTCCTCTTGATTTTGGCAATTTGTACCCATTTTTTTCCATAAAAAAGGTACAGCATCCAGTCTTAAAACATCTACGCCAAGATTAGCAAGGAATAACATTTCCCCAAGCATTGCAATGAATACTTTGGGTTGACTGTAATTTAGATCCCACTGATATTCGTTAAATGTTGTCCAAACCCATTGATTTATTTCCTTTTGGTAGGTGAAATTACCTGGTGCAAAATCTGGAAAAACCTCCGGTAGAGTTCTCTCAAATTGATCAGGCACAGTGCGGTCGGGAAACATATAATAAAAATCTTTGAAACGACTTTCTCCTTTTAATGCACTCTGTGCCCATTCATGTTCTTTTGCCGTGTGATTCATTACAAAATCAATGGCAATAATCTGGTCGTCGGCATGCATTTTCTCTATAAGAGCTATCAAATCATCATTGTTACCTACTTTGGAATTGACTTTTCTGAAATTTTTTACCGCATAACCTCCGTCTGTTTGACCTTCCCTGGGTTCTAATAATGGCATTAAATGCACATAATTAACCCCTAATTCTCTTAAATAAGAAAGGTTATTTTCCATTTCTTTGATGTTACCTGCATATAAGTCAACATAAAGCATGGTGGCCACCCACTTTTGATCTAAATACCAATCTTTAGCTAATTCTCTCTTTTTATCTATTTCTTTTAACGAATCCTTCCTATCTTCATAAGCAGTATTAATGGTTTCTATAATATCGAGCAAATCTCTTTCTTCAGAGTTTGGATAGAGTGTTTTGAAAATATATTGGAAATCTGACCAATATTCATTCGCTTTATTTCTAAGTGCTGGGTTGATTTTTTCTATCATGACGTGTAAGATGATTCTTAATTTATGAACAAAATAACATTTTTTAATTTAGCGGACAAATAGTAGGTCAACTAGTAAATGAAAATAAAAAAAAATTAACTTTGACGAAAAAATGTTCTACCGATTACCTGCGGAATGGGAAAAGCAAGACGCCATTCAATTCACTTTCCCCCATGTTGATTCAGATTGGAAATTTAATTTAGAAGACGCTATTAAAGTTTTTGTTGACGTTATAACCTCTATTTTACCCTTCGAAAAGGTAATTGTTGTTACTAGGGATATTTCTAAAACAAAAATGTATTTTAAAGATTATACTTTACAAAATTTATTTTTTTTTGAGATTGATAGCAATGATACCTGGGCAAGAGATCACGGTGGCATTACTGTTTCTAATGGTATGGATCTTAAAATATTAGATTTTACTTTCAATGGTTGGGGACTAAAATTCGATGCAGAAAAGGATAATCTAATCACTGAAAATTTACATTTATCCAATACATTTAAAGTCCCGCTGGAGAAAATTAATTTTGTTCTTGAAGGTGGTGCCATAGAAACAGATGGATTGGGTACCCTTATTACCACCCGTTCTTGTATGCAATCACCTTATAGAAATCCTTCTTTTTCTGAGGAACAAATTAATAATCTGTTATTCCAAAGTTTTGGAACATCCAATATTTATTGGCTTAATCATGGATATTTGGCTGGTGATGACACAGATTCACACATTGATACTTTAGTGCGTTTTTGTAATCCAACCACTCTTGCCTATGTAAAATGTGATGATCAACAAGATGAACACTATGATGCTTTGTTAAAAATGGAGGAAGAGTTGAAGAATCTGGTTGATATCAATGGGAATGCTTTTCATTTAGTTCCATTACCCTGGCCCGATGCCTGCTATGCTGACGACGGACACAGGTTACCTGCTACTTATGCTAATTTTTTAATTATCAATGAGGCAGTGATTCTCCCTATTTATAATGTAAAACAAGACAAGGAAGCAGTAAACGTTTTAACCGGTATTTTCCCTGAGAGAAAAATTATTCCTATACTTTGTCGCACCTTAATTGAACAACACGGATCTTTACATTGCATTTCCATGCAGTATCCAGAAGGATCTATCAATCTATAATATAGAAACAATGAAAAAAAATAGTATCAAAGTTGGGCTCATTCAACAAGCCTCCAGCCATAATACTGGTGAAAATTTAGATAGAATTATACCAGAAATAAAACGGCTGGCTAGCATGGGGGCAGAACTTATAACGCTGCAGGAGTTACATAATAGCATTTATTTTTGTCAGGCAGAAGATCCATCCATTTTTGATCTAGCAGAAACCATCCCAGGTGAATCAACAGAAATACTTAGTAGAGTAGCCGCTAATAATAAAGTGGTTATAGTTTCTTCACTTTTTGAAAAAAGAGCACCTGGTCTTTATCATAATACCGCTGTGGTTTTTGATAGTGATGGCAGTATTGCCGGGAAATATAGAAAAATGCATATTCCGGATGATCCCGCTTACTATGAGAAGTTTTATTTTACGCAGGGAGATATAGGTTTTGAACCTATTCAAACGAGTGTTGGTAAATTGGGTATTCTTGTTTGTTGGGATCAGTGGTATCCTGAAGCTGCCAGGCTGATGGCCTTAAAAGGGGCAGAAATTTTGATTTATCCAACAGCTATTGGTTGGGAACATACTGATGCTGAGGAGGAAAAGGCAAGACAATATGATGCTTGGTTTACCATACAAAGAGGTCACGCGATAGCTAATGGCTTACCCTTAGTTGCCATTAACCGATGTGGATTTGAACCAGATTGGACAGGAAATACAAAGGGCATAACTTTTTGGGGACAAAGCTTCGTATGTGGACCTCAAGGAGAAATCCTTTTTAAAGCGGACAGTACCTCATCTAATGGTTTTTTAGTGGAGATAAGTAAAAACAGGACGGAAGAAGTTCGCAGAATGTGGCCATTTTTTAGAGATCGTCGTATTGATGCTTACGGTGAAATTACAAAACGGTACATCGACTAACTTTACCTGCTATAAACTTTGTATTAAGTCATATTGAGATATAATTTGGAAATCACCTGCTGTTTTTTTGACAATGACAGCGGGTGTTTGACGTGATATTATCTTACTTAATTGTGAAACCGTAATGTCTTCGCTAACAACTGGTAAAGCAGGTGCCATGATATCTCTTACTGATAAATTTTGCAAACGATTTTCAGAAAGAGCGTTTATCACTTGTTGTTCTCCAACGGAGCCTATCCATTCTTCATTTTCCATCACAGGTAACTGAGATATATCAAAGTCACGCATCAATCTTAAAACCTCCTGGATAGCGATATCTGGAATAATACTTATAAACTCTTTTTTAAGCTTTTTAGCCAAAATATCTTTTGCTCTCAATTCACTCTCCAAAAATCCACGTTCCCTCATCCAATCATCGTTATATATTTTGCCTACATATCGACTACCGTGGTCATGAATTATAACAACTACGACATCTTCTTCTTTTAGTTCAGCCCTCATTTGCCAAAGCCCTGCCACTGCTGAACCAGCGGAATAGCCTAATAGCATACCTTCCTCTCTGGCTATTTTTCTTGCCATTAAGGCTCCGTCTTTATCTGAAACTTTTTCAAAATGATCTATTAAGCTAAAATCTACATTCTTAGGAAGTATATCTTCACCGATACCTTCTGTTATATAAGGATAAATTTCTTGTTCGTCGAAAATACCTGTTTCGTGGTATTTTTTAAATACAGAACCATAAGTGTCTATTCCCCAAACCTTTATGTTTTTGTTTTGTTCCTTTAAAAATCTAGCTGTGCCCGAAATTGTCCCTCCTGTTCCAACGCCAGTTATAATATGGGTGACTTTACCATCAGTTTGTTCCCAAATTTCAGGACCTGTCGATTCATAATGAGCCTGCCTGTTTGATAGGTTGTCGTATTGATTAAACCAAAAAGAATTAGGAATTTCTGTACTGATTCTTTTCGCAACAGAATAATATGAACCCGGGTCATC
>JANQZX010000036.1:23556-36774 GCA_030728245.1 Saprospiraceae bacterium
ACCGTTGCCTTAATACCGGGTATAATTTTCTTGATTTGAACTAATGGTGTATTTCCAATAGTTTCTAAAATAGTTTCACAATATTTCATACTATTTATAATATTTTACTGATACAAAAAATTTTAAATCCAAGTAACCTAAATCTGAGGCATCATTTTTAGTTAACAAAAGTAAAATATCTAAAGGGTATTTTCCTGGAGGAATTTTACCTATTACTTTGCCTTTTATTTTTTTATTTGACATCGGATTTGTTATTTCTACAACAGAATGTTCTGGTATTTTGTTGGATAAAACATAGGCATATTCTGTTTTTTCAAAAGGTGAATCAAATGTTTGGGCTGCTCCGGAGACTGTAACTAAAACGTTTTTTGATTTATCGGGTGTGAGTGAGAGAGTATCTTTATTCCAATTTGGTTTTACTACAATGTCTGTTGAAGGTATTTTAATAGGTTGGACTGGAAAATAGCCTATCAGCAGCTTGGAATCCATTTTTATAATATTGCTTTTTATTGAATTTATTTTCTTAATCTCACTTGAATCCCTGGGGAAATAAATTTTAAACAGTCTATATAAAGTATCGCCTTTTTTGACTTTATAAAAAACAGGGATATAGCTATATTTTTCAAATGAGCTTCGCTGTATGGGACTCTTAACGCTGCTGTATGGTATAGGAATTTTAATCGTTTTATTTGCTTTCATCTGAGAATCTGTTATATTATTTATCTCTCTGATTGCTGCCAAAGTGGTTCCATAATATGAAGCAATATTACTTAAATTATCTTCTTTGTTTACTAGATTGTACAGGTAATACCTTCCTTTTATATAACCAATAAAAACGGTATCTTTTGAAGGTCTTATAGGGAAAGATGATAGCTGACTTTTTGCTTCAGTCAAAATAAAAATCGAAATAAATATTAATAAAAGTAAATTATTCTTCAATTTTGACAAAATGAATGAAACAAAGGTATTTAGAATGAAAAAAAATATTGTCATAATTCCTGCAAGATATAAATCAATTCGTTTTCCGGGAAAGCCACTGGCAAAAATTTCTCAAAAATCAATGATACAATATATTTACGATAGTATTAAAAATTATTCATTTTTAGACGAAATAATTGTGGCTACAGACGACCAGAGGATAGTAAATCATTGTATAGAAATGTCAATTCCTTTTGCTTTAACCAATGAAAATCATCAAAGTGGCACTGATAGGGTGGCAGAGGTAGCAAAAAAATATCCTGCCTCATTCAATATTATCAATTTGCAAGGAGATGAACCTTTTATTAAAGAATCAGATATTAAAAAATTAATAGAAACATTAAATAGCGCAAAAGATGGGATAGCCACTTTAGCCTGTCTTATTACAGATAAGACCCAAAAGTTAAATCCTAATAGAGTAAAGGTAGTTTTTAACAAAAAAAAGGAAGCTATGTATTTCAGCAGGTTTGATATACCTTTTCAAAAAAGTGATTTTTCAGACGCACTGACTTACCAGCATATTGGAATATACGGATTTAAAAATAAGGTACTACAAACGATATCGAATCTACCTCCAGGTTTGTACGAAAAAGCTGAATCCTTAGAGCAACTTCGTTGGTTAGAGGAAGGGTTAACTGTTAATCTGGGATTTGTTGAGGAAGCCTTATTTAGTATTGATACGCCAGAAGACCTTAAAGAGGCGAATAGAAAAGTAAACAATGAATATGAGTAGTTATAAAAAATTGTTATTACCGGGTATCAGTTTAGCATTAATAGGAATGGGACTATCTATTTCTATTGAAGCGGGTTTTTGGAAATGGCACGGCAACCCCACCTGGGAGTGGGTATTGATGGGAACGATTGGACTTGTTATTTTTAACACTGGACTGAGCCTGTTTGGAGAGGCTGTAATTAGAGCATCAAAAGAAAAGAAAGATTAGGGTAGTGAATCAGCAGAAAAACTAAATGGCAATAAAGAGGCAATACTGTTCAATAAGTAGTAACTACCTTCCTCGCCTTGAAAAATTATTTTAATAGGGCTCTTTTGCCTTGTCTCCATTTCAATGAGGACCTGCCTACACGCACCGCAAGGGCTGACGAGCACATCTTTTTTATCTGCAACCACAGCAATTACATTTATTTTTTGAATGGCTCCTTCAAAAGATAATTTGGCCACAGCATTTCTTTCCGCACACATACATAATGGATAAGATGCATTTTCAATATTTGTGCCTAATATCTGCTGTCCATTATCCAGTAATATACAGGCTCCCACTCTAAATCTTGAATATGGAGCGTAAGAATTATGAAATGCCAGGCGGGCGGAGTCTAATAATTCTTTATATTTGTCCGGAACTCCGTCAATACCCTTGAATCTTGTGAAGTGGATTTGTATGGTTTTTTCCAATTTTTTTTCTCTTTTGATAAAGATAATAAAAATGCATAATATACTTATAATTGGTGCCGGGCTTTCTTCAAGCGCCCTCATTCATTACGTTTTAAAAAATGCAGAAACTAAGGGTTGGAATGTTACCGTAGCAGATGCTGACCCTTTAAAAGCTGAAAAACTTATAGCTGGTCATGTAATGGCCAGAGCTGCATGGCTTGATGTGATGAAAGTGAATGACCGTCGTGAATTGATTAGCAGAGCAGATGTTGTCGTTTCTCTCATTCCCGCCCATTTGCATTTAGAGGTGGCTCATGATTGTATCAAATTGAAAAAGCACTTAATTACCGCTTCTTATGTTTCACAGGAAATGTATAGATTGGGTGACGAAGCACGCGATAGAGAACTTATTTTTATGGGAGAAATGGGGTTGGATCCCGGTATTGATCACATGTCTGCAATGCGCCTTATCGATGGAATCAAAGAAGATGGCGGGCAGATTACCTCCTTCCGCTCCTATACAGGAGGATTAATTTCTCCTGAAAGCGATGATAATCCTTGGCATTATAAGTTCACCTGGAATCCAAGAAATGTAGTTCTGTCCGGTCAGGGAACAGCCCAGTTTATTGAAAATAGTAAATTAAAATATGTTCCTTACCATAGATTATTTCGTGAAAAGAAAATAGTAAATATCTTAAATGAAGGTCCCTTTGAGATGTATGCCAATAGAGATTCTCTCCTTTATATGGATGTTTACGGATTATCTAAAATCCCAAATATTATTAGAGGAACGCTTCGTGCCGTTGGATTTTGTGAAGCCTGGGATGCATTAATTCAGATTGGTTTAACTGATGCTGATTTTCCAATACTTGATTCAGGAAATATAACATATCATGAACTTTTAGATGCTTATGTCGATCAGTATAATGGTGGTACTTTGCGTGAAAGGGTAGCTCAACTATTAAATAAACCAGCTAATTCTTTGGTGATGGATCAATTAGAATGGCTTGGATTGTTTAGAAAGAAAAAAATCAAACATAATTTTGCCACTCCAGCTTTAATCCTCGAAAATCTGCTAAGAGAAAAATGGGCTTTACAGCCTAAGGATAAAGACATGATCATCATGCAACATGAGGTGGAATATAAAAAAGAAGGTAAAAAATTCTTGAAAATTTCCAGTATGAAATTACTGGGGGAAAATAGTCAGGATACCGCCATGTCAAAAACAGTAGGTCTCCCGTTAGGAATTTTTGTGAAATTAGTATTAGAAGGTAAAATTTCAGCGAGAGGTGTACAAATTCCTGTGATGCGTGAAGTTTATGAACCTGTTTTAAGAGAATTAGAGGAAGGTTATTCAGTTGTTTTTAATGAGAAGCTTATCGAGTTATAATGTTGACACCTATTCGTTTGCTTCAGTTTTTTAATATAAGCAGACAGTTAAGTATTCTTTTTTATGCCTTTTTACTTCCCTTTCTAAACTTTTCAAATGGTGATATTGGCTCTTTTGAGCTTTTACAAATACTAGCTTATTCGCTAAGTTTTTTCTGGATCTCTGGATTTGTCCAAGGTCTTATGCATATATATCCTTCTTTACCTATACAGAGTAAACAAAAAATGCTTACCGCAGCTTTTGTTTTTTTTAGCTTGTTTACTATCTTTTTCGTTGTTTTTGTCGGGTTAAGCATATATTTTAATCTCTCCATTTTTCAAACTTTTTCAACTATTCCATTTGTTTGGATATTTTTACTTTATTTCCTATTTAATACTCCTGCACAATTACTCGAATATGCTTTATTTCTGGAGGAAAAGTACCACTGGCTAAAGATATCCTGTTTAGTTTCATTTCCCTTACAGATAGTCCTGTTCTCTATACCTTTATTTTGGTTTGAAAACATCAGTTATGGCCTGATGGGTCTTACCTTTTGGGCTTGCCTTAGGTTTTTAGTTCTTACCTTTCATTCCTTTTCATTACCTTTTCATTTTGATAAAAAATTAATATATTCTTGGTTTAGCTATTCTTTTCCCTTAATATTTTCAGCGTTAGTCGGCGGATTAGCATCGGTGATTAATGCATCATTAGTTCAGTTTTATTATCATGGCAGCACCGCTGTTTTTGCCGTTTACCGCTATGGAGCGAGAGAGTTGCCATTTGTTAATGGTTTGTTTGAAGGTCTTGGTCTGGGAATTATTCCCTCGCTGATTAAAAATAGAAAGGATGGATTGTTTCAATTAAGACAAAACACCCTTCATTTATTACATCTTGTTTTTCCTATTACTATTATTTTAATGTCTTTTGTAAAAAGCTGGTTTCCTATTTTGTTCTCAGATCAATTCATGGATAGTATTCCTATTTTCAAAATATTTCTTTTTTTGGTTATATGTAGAACAATACCAACAAATACCGTGATTAATGCTTTAGGCCATTCCCGTATTATTGCTTTTATTGGTCTTTTGGAATTGGTTATTCATCTTATTGCCAGTTATCTGGGGCTGCATTGGTTTGGTTTAATAGGTATAGCATACGCCACATTTTTTGCCTATTCCTTTGAAAAATTGGCGGGACTCTTTTACTTATGGTGGAAAAAGGGAATTCTTATTACTCAAATAATACCTTTTTATTGGTGGTTATTTTATTCAATACTTTTAATAGCCAGTTATTTTATTATCGGTTAATGCTGTATATTTGGCCACATTTTAAAATAAAAATATTGTTATGTCAAGGATAATGATTATTGGAGCTGGCGGAGTTGGAAGGGTAGTTGCCTTTAAATGTGCTCAGGACCCAGCGGTTTTTTCTGAAATTTTACTAGCCAGTAGAACCGTTTCTAAGTGCGATCGTATTGCTGACGATATTAAAATACAGCTTGGTTATAATGCGATGTCAACAGCAAAGGTCGATGCAGATAATGTTCCGGAACTGGTTCAATTGATTAATCATTTCAAACCTAAGTTGATTATCAATGTAGCATTACCTTATCAGGATTTAACCATCATGGAGGCTTGTTTACAAACGGGCGTTCATTATCTTGACACAGCGAATTATGAACCTAAAGATGAAGCTAAATTTGAATATAGCTGGCAGTGGGCTTACAGAGAGAGGTTTAAAGAGGCTAATTTAACAGCTATTTTGGGATGCGGTTTTGACCCTGGCGTTACCGGTGTGTTTACAGCTTATGCTGCAAAACATTATTTCGATGAAATGATTTATTTAGATATCATTGACGCAAATGCCGGAAGTCATGGTAAAGCTTTTGCCACAAATTTTAATCCTGAAATTAATATTCGGGAAGTAACCCAAAAGGGTAAATATTGGGAAAATGGTGATTGGGTAATGACAGAGCCACATGAGATTAGCATGGATATTGATTATCCTAATATTGGTCCAAAATCTTCTTATCTCATTTATCACGAGGAACTTGAATCCTTAGTTCAAAATTTTCCAACGTTAAAAAGAGCTAGATTTTGGATGACCTTCAGTGAGGAATATTTAACCCATTTACGGGTCATTCAAAACATAGGAATGGCTAATATTGAACCTGTTATGTTTCAAGGCAGAGAAATAATTCCGTTGGAGTTTCTAAAAGCTGTTTTGCCTGATCCTGGTGAGTTGGGTGAAAATTATACAGGTCAAACAAGTATTGGGGTTAGAATTAGAGGTAAAAAAGACGGTAACTGGGTAAATTACTACATTTGGAATAATTGCCAGCATGCCGATGCTTATAAAGAAACTGGCACCCAGGGCGTTTCCTATACCACAGGTGTTCCTGCAATGGTTGGAGCAAAAATGTTTTTAACAGGTCAATGGTCGAAACCAGGCGTTTATAATGTTGAAGAATTTAATCCTGATCCATTCCTTGAGGCATTAGGTCTCGCTGGTTTACCATGGCATGAACAGGTGAATGGAAATCTACAGTTCGATTATCCAGCATAGTTTTTTAGATTTTAATAATGTTAAATGATTCTTTTTTATGAACCTTTCAGATTATAACCAAATTCCATCTCCCGCTTTTGTTTTGGATCTAAAAAGGTTCGCACGCAATCTTGATTTGCTGAAGGAAATTCAAGAAAAAGCGAACATTAACATCATTTTAGCCCTAAAAGGATTTTCACTTTGGCATGTCTTTCCCATTATTAAAAAATATCTTGCCGGTGCAACAGCCAGTTCTTTTCATGAAGCATTATTGATATTTAATGAAATGGGGACCAAAGCTCATACTTATTCCCCAGCATATATTCCCGCCGATTTTGATAAAATTGTTCAATATAGCAGTCATATTACTTTCAATTCTTGTGCTGAGTATATTAGGTACCTTCCATTTATTTCTTCTGAAAATCCTTTGTTTTCTCCAGGTATAAGAGTTAATCCTGGATATTCTCCCGTGGATGTTGCCTTGTATAATCCCGCCGCTGAAGGCTCAAGGTTAGGTGTAACCGTCGATAGAATAAATGAGTTAAAGCAATTACCTAATTTGGAAGGCTTACATATTCATACACTATGTGAATCAGATTCTTATCATCTGGAGAAATTAATTGACGCGGTAATACTTAATTTTGGAGAATTATTGCCTAAGCTAAAATGGATTAATTTTGGCGGTGGACACCTCATGACTAAATCTGATTATGATGTACCCCATCTTATCTCAGTGCTTCAATCATTCAAACTAAAATACCCAAATTTAAGTGTAATTCTTGAACCTGGAAGTGCTGTAGTTTGGGAAACAGGGGAGTTGGTTTCAACAGTATTAGATATTGTAGATAATAACGGTATTAAAACAGCTATACTGGATGTATCTTTTACGGCTCACATGCCTGATACGTTAGAAATGCCTTACCGGCCAAATATCTTAAACGCTTCCAGGGAACAAAATTCAGATTTTCAAAATGCCTATAGACTAGGTGGCGTGAGTTGCCTGGCTGGTGATTTTCTTGAAGAATACTTTTTTTCATCCCCTTTACATGTTGGTCAAAAATTAATTTTTCTGGACATGATGCATTATACTATGGTTAAAACAACGATGTTTAATGGTGTTGGTCATCCGGAAATAGGATGTTGGTCTGAAGATGATGGATATAAACTTTGGAAAAAATTTGATTATTCAGATTTCAAAAATAAGTTAGGTTAGTGTTTATGGAGAATGGTGATGATTTGTTTCAACACATCTTGGTTAACCTTAATGATGATTTTGATTCTTTTGAAAAAAGAGCCATTGCCAAGACAATATTATATGATATTGCCCATTTTACAATGCCATGGTTCACTGAGACAAATATATCCGAAGAATTAGTTTTTAATATAAATCATTTAATTAGTAGAATAAATGCCGGGGAGCCAACACAATACGTCTGTGGCCTTGCTCCCTTTAGAAATTATCTGCTAAATGTAGATGAAAATGTGCTTATTCCCAGGCCAGAAACGGAAGAATTGGTTTCTCTGGTTTTAGCTAATTTACCTGTATTACCTGCTGGGAAGGGTATTGATATTGGTACTGGTTCTGGAGCTATCGCCCTGTCTATTGCCCTGGAAAGCGATCGGGAAATGGATGCAATGGACATTAGTGAGGGAGCATTACAAATGGCTATGTCGAATATTGAAAAATATTCAGCTAGTGTCAATTTAATTCATAGCGATATTTTAAATTCTCCTTTACCAGAAAATTACTCATTTATTGTAAGCAATCCTCCATATATTCCAGTAATGGATAAAATAGACATGTTGGATTCCGTGTTAAAATATGAACCTGGTGTCGCATTATTTGTACCAGATGATTCTCCTCTTTTGTTTTATCAAAGAATAGTAGCGCTTTCCACAAAATCTATCATTCCAAGAGGAGGATTGTTCTTTGAATGTCATCCTATATTTATTAGTGGCGTTGCTGATCTCTTAAAAGTAAATGGGTTCGATAATGTGCAAATACTAAGCGATTTAAGTGGAAAACAAAGAATGGTTCAGGGATTTATGCCCAGATAGCTACTTTTCCTTCATAATATCAAATAATTCTGCTAAAGTGTTATTCAAAGATTCTATAGCTTCTAACATTTTCCAATTTTCTTTATTCCTGTCCTCCACATAATTTGAAATACTCCTTATAGACATGAAGGGAATTTTTTCTTTTAGGCAAACATAAAAAAATGACGCACCTTCCATGTTTTCAATCTCAACATCCGGGTATTTTTTAATTATTTTATCCGCCTTACTTTGAGTACCTGTCACTGTATTTAATGTAATTCCATGGGCCAGAGGAAGAAATTTAGTCAACGACGCTTCAGGATTTATCAAAATACCCTCTGTAAAAGGAAATGAATTCTTATCTATGAGTGGCGTTTCAAAAATAGAAGTAAAGCTACCATCCTTTTCTTCCATACCTATATCTCCAAATTGTTCTGTGGCCATATAATAAACTTTCCCCAATGGCTTATTCTTTTGAAAAGCCCCTCCAATGCCAGCTTGAATAATTAATGAATAAGAAAATAGATGTAATCTATTCTTTAATTCATACAAAACATTAAAAACACCTACGCCTGTTACCAATAGTTGAATTTCGTGGTTTCCTGATTTCCATGTTCCCTCTTCCACTTTCTGCCAGTACTTATCTAAATAGTCTATGGTCTGTTTAACTTCAAAATAGGTTGCACTCGTTAATAATAGGTTCATTTTACTTTATAATTCCAATGTTTTTGAAAAAAGACAGAAGTTAAAAGGCCTAACCATTGATGCTGTCTCACTTTTAAACCAAATCTAATACTTTTTGGTAGGTTATATGCTAATCCAAAGGTAAAAGAATAGGGTAGAGGTTCCCACCCAATTTCTCCCTCAAATAACTTAAACTGGCTGGTAATATTTCCCCTGATTCCATTAAAAATCTGATGACCTTGATAGGTGTAAAAAATATTTATATGATTATACTTTCCAATTTTATTGTCGATACCTAAAAGAAGGAAATCCATCTTTTCCAATGGAGATGAATATAAGTTTCTGGCATATTTAATGTACAAGTGATGGTTCTCATGCATCCTGCCGATTGCGTGAACCCCAATAGTTAATATACGGCTCATTTTATCTTCCGGAAATGACTGAGTTTTATACTCAATCTCTGTACCCAATATAAAATTATGATGAAGTAATTTATGATAATTAAAAACTAATTCTCTATGTTTTGAAAACGGAGAAGAATATAAAAACGAAGTATATTGATTTTTGTCCTTAAAAAATAGGATTAAATCTAATGATTGCCTTGATTTTACTCCTAACCATTGAGATTCCTGACCTAAAACACCCCAGCCTTTATCCTGATTAATTACATTGGTCTGATTCTTTTCAAAGAAATTTCTTCCCAAAAGTGGTTGTATTTCGTTACCTAACCTCGCAAAATCAATATTTTGGCCATAAATTATGGTGTAATTTAATATCATAGCCATTAAAATAATTAATTGGTTTTTCATACTTCCTTGATTTTCCTTAATATAGTTGGAAAGTAAGAGTTTCTTGTATCGGTGGTTTTTTGATAATGATAGATTTATCCTAACTTTGTCCAAAAATAAATGCGTCAAAAGGTTATCTTCCAAGATTTAGGATTAACGGATTATTTTGATATCTGGCAGTACCAAACAGAAATTCACCAGAAACTTAAGGAAGAAAAAAAAATTATCAATAATCCTAATCCTTCACATACGCTTATTTTTTGTGAACATCATGCCGTTTTTACATTGGGTCGAAGCGGATCACAAGAAAATTTAATCGTTTCACCAGAATATTTAGCAGAAAATAACATTCAGTTTTATAAAATTAATCGTGGGGGTGATATTACCTATCATGGTCCGGGGCAAATTGTCGGCTATCCGATTTTTGATTTAGATCTCTTTTTTAATGATGTTCACAAATACGTTAGATTACTTGAAGAATCTGTTATTCAAACGTTGGAACATTACAATATTACAGGCTACAGAGAACCAGGGTACACGGGTGTTTGGATCAATAGAGGAAACGAAAAACGAAAAATATGCGCTATTGGTGTCCATTTAAGTCGCTGGATTTCATTACATGGCTTTGCATTTAATATCAATACAAATCTTGATCACTTCAACTTTATTATTCCTTGTGGCATTAAAGATGAAGGTAAATCTGTTACCTCTTTAGAAAAAGAGTTAGGTGCAAAGCAAAATATGGATGAGGTTAAACATATTTTAGTAAATAAAATGTCATCTATTTTTGAATTTGATATGTTATAATTTCTATGAGTGTGGAAAATAAAGCTAAAAGAGTCGCTGAATCAAAATCTGTCATGACAGAAATGGTCATGCCAAATGATGCAAATCCTATGGGTAATCTCATGGGTGGGAATTTATTGAGATGGATGGATATTATCTCTAGTATTTGTGCAGGAAAACACTGTGAAAACCAAGTAGTTACTGTGTCTGTAGATAATGTTGCTTTTAAAAAACCTATTCATGTAGGTGATATAGTAACCATTGAGGCAATGGTTACACGTTCCTTTAATACCTCGGTAGAAGTTTACGTAGAAGTATATGCGGCGGATATCAAAGGACATAATTACAGACGATGTAATCATGCTTATTATACCTTCGTTGCCCTTAGTACACCAGAGGGTAAACCTGTTCCCGTTCCAATGGTTATACCACTTACAGATAATGAAAATAAGTTATTTGATTCAGCGCCTCAAAGAAGAGACATGAGATTATTATTAGGAGGTAGATAAAATTTTGTGGGAAATGATGAATGTACAAATGGTTCAAAAGGTATGGTCAATTGTGAGGAAAATTAAATTTTATTGGATTTTTATATTGTTTTTAGTAGCTGTTTCAGATATTCGGCATTCTTCAAATTTTAATTCTTTTAAACCTATTGAAAATTTTTTCCTGATACGACAATTCTTTAATGACGAATCAACGACAAAAAAATACATTGAATCATTAAAAAATATATCTAATACACCTAATTTAAGATCGGTACCCAAAGGATTTGATGAATCCTGGACGCTTAGAGGTCCAAATAAAATTGGGGCAAGAGTTAACGTTATAAAAGCTGATCCAAAAAATAATCAAATTGTTTACCTTGGATTTTCATCAGGTGGGTTATGGAAAACTATAGATGGTGGTCAAAACTGGAATCCTATTTTTGATAATTTCCCCTGGTTAGCCATAGCCGACATAAACGTTGATCCGACAAATAGTAAAATTATTTATGTTGCCACAGGAGATCCTAATATTTCTGGATATCCTTTTGTGGGCGACGGCGTATATAAAAGTGTTGACGGTGGTCAAACCTGGAAAAATATAGGGCCTGCTGGTACACAGGTTGTTTCCAAAATACTAATTAATCCTGTTAATCCTCTCATTTTATATGCCTCCAGTATGGGCTTACCATTCCAAAGAGACAAATTAAGAGGCATTTATAAAAGTATAAATGGTGGAATTACCTGGGAAAAAGTTTGGCACGTCGCTGATGATACAGGTATTATTGACTTGATTTTTGATCCTTTTAATGCTAATGTTATATATGCTTCTTCCTGGCCAAGAGTTAGAAATAATAGAGAAAGTTTATTGTCAGGTATAAATGCCACTATTTTCAAAAGTGTAGATGGCGGTAATTCTTGGATAAAATCTGATAACGGATTAAAACTTGGTCCAAAGGGTAGAATTGGTCTTGTTGCCAGCAAACTAACCCCAAATTTGCTTTTTTCTATTGTCATTGGTGAAAATAATGAGTGGGAAGGTTTCTATAAATCAGTAAATGGAGGAGGCACCTGGGTAAATCTTTTAACTAATACAGGTAGTAATTCTTTACCAGATAATGCTATGGGGGGATTTGGTTGGTATTTTGGTAAAATTGAAATAAATCCTAAAAATGACAGGGATTTATTTATTCTTGGTGTCGATCTTTGGCGCTCTAAAGATGGTGGTCTTACCTGGTTTTTAGGCGCTCCTCCGTGGTATGAAAATAAAGTACATGCCGATAAACATGACTTGGTTTTTCTTAATGAAACCGATGTATTACTAGCTTCCGATGGCGGGGTGTATCAATCGAAAGATAATGGGCAGAGTTGGAATGATTACGAGGAGGTTCCCGCTACTCAATTTTATAGAATTGCTTCAAATCCACATGAACCAAATGCCTATTATGGAGGTGCTCAGGACCACGGTACATTGAAAGGTGAAAATCCGCAAAATTGGGTTAGATTATATGGTGGTGACGGCTTTCAACAAGTTTTCGATCCTAAAAATGACAATATCTTCTATACACTTACCCAAAATGGAAGTATTTTGGTAAGTACCAATAAAGGATTGTCATTTAATTCGGCAATGAATGGCATTGATAAATTTGAACCTGTCGCTTGGGATGCACCACTCATTAGAAGTCCTTTTAATGCCAATACTTTATATACAGGTACCTCCAGAGTATATAAAAATACTGAAGGCGCCAATGCTTCCTGGAAAGCAATAAGTAATGATTTAACAGATGGGAATATATATGGTGCCCGGTTTCATAATATTACGAGCATAAACGAATCGCCTAAACTACAAGGGTTACTCTATGTTGGTACCTCAGACGCTAATTGCTGGAGATTTGATCCCGAAACAAATATTTGGACGAATATTTCGAATGGATTACCTGAAAGATATGTAACCTCTGTGCAAGCATCTCCTTCTTTTACGGATAACGTATATGTTACGCTCTCTGGTTATAAGGATAATGATTGGCAATCCCACCTTTTTTTATCAAAAGAAAGAGGGGATAAATGGAGATCTATAAAAGGTGATTTACCGTACATTTCTATAAATGACCTGGTCATTATTCCCAATCATGCAGATTCTTTGTTATTCGTAGCTACCGATGC
>JANQZX010000037.1:0-1886 GCA_030728245.1 Saprospiraceae bacterium
TGATAACTTAAGGCTCCAGAAAAATTGGAAACCGTTGGTACTATCGTATAACTTTCTCCCTGACATTTTGATATGCCTGTTGGTAGGTTAACGTTTAAATACCTCTGATTTACGACTACACAGGCTTGTGCGGAGCAATTATTGGCATCTCTAACGGTAAGACAATAGGTTTGAGGTGATGTTGGATATACTGTCTTAGTTGCGGTAGATGAAATAACGCCATCCCATGAATAAGTATAAGGGCCCGTTCCTCCTTTGATTATTGGGACGAGAGTCACCGGTTTACCTGAACAATTTGTATAGCTTCCAGAAAAACTTACACTTGGCCCAGAAACCTGAGTAATTGATTTTGAAGTAGTAACAATACAACCCGCGGCATCAGTAACCGACACTGTATAGGATCCCGCTGAAGAAGGAACAAAATTTATGGTTGACCCTTTGTTACCATTACTCCAGACATAAGAATAAGAGGTTGAATAAAATTTATCTAAATTAGCAGTTAACGAAATATTTTGACCAGCACAAAAGGAATTGTTTCCAGTAATTGAGACCGTTGGAACGAGATAATTATTTATAATAACGGATATTGTTTTGGCACAAATAATATTCTTTGTATCTACTATTCTAATAGAATAATTACCTGCTGGTAAATTCGAAAAGTTAGTTTGGGTAGTGGCTGAGTTATCACCATTAAAAAAAATATTAAAAGCACCTGAGCCACCTGTAATATTAAGAGTAATACTACCTGTTTTTAGGCCAGGACAAGTAGGATTAGCAATAAATGTGACAGAAAAACAAGCATTTGTTTGAGCTTTTAATTCAAAACAACAGCTGGAGATGATAAGAGAAATTAGAAGTAGAAAGGCTCTCATTTTCCAGCATTAATAAAGTAGGTATAACGGAATATTATCTCCCAATCCTTTTGACATTTTCGCAGGCATTTGCTTACTTTTCTTTTTTTCCATAACCATTGAGGGAACTCTTTTCTGAAGAAAATCATATAACTCACCAAAACGAATGATTTTATCTCCATCTGGATCAGGATTTAGCCCACTCGCCGTAGTTTTTCCGGAAAATGCTTCCAGAATGGCTTTTGTAAAAGCTCCATTTCCCCAGGAATCGTCCTCGTAAGACAATTCGTCCACCTGACTGCTGGTTAACACATTAAGTCCAGGATATGCAGCGTTTATTTCTTCCAGTGCAAATCTGGCCTGGTTCACCAATCTTGCCCCTTGAGCAGAACCACTATGACAAGCATCAATAAAAACAAATTTTTTGCAATCAATCTGATTTAATATATCCAGTACATCCCTTTTATAATCAATATTTGAAACATCACCATAAGTATCATAATCTGATGCTAATATTTTAAAATCGTTATTATCATCTGTTTTGCCATGTGACGAGATAAAAAGAATCAAAACATCCTCCCTATTAATTTTTCCACCAATCAAATCAGTATTATATCTCCTTTTAAGATCTTCCATAGCAGCACGAATATCCAGATTACGCGTATTTTCCTTAGTATTCTTTTTTTCAACATAAATCTTATTAAATACCTTATCCATACCTGTTTGATTTTGAAAGGCATTAGCAAAATTTTCAGCATCTACGGTGGTAAATTTTAAATCTCTGTGAGGAATACCAATACTTAAAACATGCAGATTAGGCTGTTTCGGTTTATAATTAATAATCATTTCATTAGATTGAATGACACCATTTGGCGTAACTAATTCAATCAACACTCTATTTTCCCCTTCCACCAAAGAGATTACATTTTCATAATCATAAAAATTCATGGCATTTCCTTGATTGTTTGAAGCTGGAGGAGTTAGCTTTTCCTCATCCATTTTAGAACGTTCAGGAATGACTCCATTAATTTTAAC
>JANQZX010000037.1:1986-22244 GCA_030728245.1 Saprospiraceae bacterium
CCATCATTTTGAATGTCAACAAAGAGCGTTTGCGGGCTGAATTCATCCACTCCTTCTTTTTCGGTATTCGTATTTACAAAACGAAGCGTTGCAGCCTTTGGATTTAAAGATTTTACTGCCCCCGTAACCGTTTTAATCAGGTCTGACCCGGAATAGACCTTAATTTCAAGTAAATTATCCTTTGTTTCAATATTGTCCTCTGACGCAATAGGAATGTTAATTTGCTTATTGATATTTGGCAGTAAAGGTTGAACAAATACAGATTGATTAACCTTAATGCCCTTTTGTCCATCTATCATATTTATATCAACACGAATATTTTCAATTTGATTTGCTTCCTGATTATTGAGTTGAAAAGAAATATAAGATTGATTATTAGGCTTTAAAAGTCCATCGGGCGTATTTAACCAAATTTTGGATTCATTAATCCTTAAATTACCTTTTGCCAGTAATCTGTTCATTTCAGGAGCCGGAAAACGAACCATCCAGGCATCTTTGAGACTTTGGGTATTAGACTCAGTCCAACCTGAAAACAGAACACTTCCGTCATGAATTTGACATAAATGATTGATGTCATCATTGTTGTCACCGCCATAATCAGCTTCCCATTGCAGGTTTCCACTACCATCTAATTCAATGATTCTTGCTGCAAATTTTGTAGCCCCTTTTTTATTAAGTAAAGACAAGCTAGAACCTGCCAACCAAATATTACCATTAAAAAGAGGTAAAATTGTTTTGGCAATGTCAGCTTCTCTCCCACCATAAGTTCTTTCCCATTGCAAAAAACCATTACTATTTAATTTAACAAGCCAAAAATCTTGTTTCCCATTTCCTAAAGAATTGGTTTCGCCACAAAAAAGAATAGACCCATCTTGAAGAATAATAAGATCATTTAATTCTTCCCATAATTTGCCTCCAAAAAATTTATGCCATAATTCAATCCCATTTTTATCAAGAGAGGCGATCCAAACATCACCTACATTTTGTCCAACCCCCTTTTTTGAATTTCCACCAAGATAAATATAACCATTCAGGCCAATAGTCACTTTTTTCAAATCACCGTAGGAACCTGAAGAAATCTCTTTTTTCCAAGTAATATCTACGTCTTTATTGATATGAATAATTAAAATATCATCATTATAAATTTTTGCGGTCAAATAAAATCCAGCTTCAAAATCTGAATGTATGGATGTTAAAATAACCCCCTCTGGCAATGGTAAAACTTTCTCCAGTATTTTATTACCTGACGCATCTAACTTTATAAGCCAGGGATAAATAACTTTATTAACCTTGGAATAACCCACCATAAAAATATAACCATCTGGTAATTCTATCAGGTCATGAATGTAAATATCATTTTGATTTCCGAAAGTAACTTTTTTAATAGTTTTACCCGTACTAAAATCAATAAGAGATAATGAGCCGTATTTTTTTGATCCATCAGGAGATGAAACAGTCCCAATAACTGCGAGATTACCATTTGAAAGTTGAATGGATTTGGTGAAAAAATCCTCCCCTTTATTTCCTTCTTTTACTTCCCAGCTTATAAGAGCTGGTTGCGCACCTAACGTATTTAAAATAAGTAAGAAAGTGAAAAGACAACTATTCTTCATGACAAATATAATTTTGCGAAAGCGTGTTCTAATTTACTGAAATTTTTAATACAAGAGGTATAATTGCTCCAGGATTTCTCGTGATAGCCTTAAATTGCATCAATTCTCTATCAAAATGCACATCGGAGGTAGGAATTTGATGTTCTCCCAATATTTCTGCTAATGATTGGTATAAATTAATTGATGCGTTATATTGAAGATTATCAAGTAAATATTTCATAAAAGGAGGATTAATCTTCTTTTCTGAAAATAAAATAACCAAATGTTCTGTACCAGGATGTGCCAATTTTAATACACTTTGGGCATCTGGAATTTTAATTACGCCCTCTGAAAAAGGGGAAAGCCCCGATTGAAACTCATTCCTGAATTTTTCATTAAACATTTCATTTTTTGGCCAATGAACTTCCTTTTTATTGGTTGGATCCACGCTTAACACATAGATATAACCATTTGAAAAGGAAGGAACTACCTGTAATTGAAATTTTTCTCCGACTTTCCATAATCTGTTGGACAATGTATAAATGTTCTTTTCACCCAGGACCCTTGCCTCTTCAAAAACAGGTTCACTAAAGGCATTAAATTGACCTGTAAATCGTAAAAAATTAAATTTTCCAGATATATCTCTCAGTGGTAACTCATTTAAATTACCTTCAGGTAATGCTTCATTCGATGAAGCAACTACAGGCGAAGATTTAATGGTCTGACTTGCTGAGGTTTGAATCGGTTTATTTTGTCCAGCATAAATGATATAGGCGTATTTACAATATTTTGCAAATTCAGTATATTTAATCCAAATCATACCATTTTTCCCCCATTTTGAACCCCAGCTATTAAAAATCCGGAAAGAAGCCAAATTATCATCATAACCTACAACGACCATAGCATGTCCACCTGCATAAGTTGTATCACCTAAATCAGGATGCCAGAAAGCTGCATCCTCTAATTTGTAAAAATTATTTTTAATTCGAAGACCGATTACAACAGGTTTATTTTGAGCAAGTGCTCTTTTTATTCTATTTATTTTTTCGTATTTATCAAGTTCACCATCAAAAAGCGCAGCATAATCAGAAATTTTAAAATTACTGGCATTTTTTAATAATTCTGGTGTAGTTGGTTGTTCACAATCATCCAGATTTTTATCATAATATTTTGCCAGGCAATCTCCTTTTTCTTGCAAAAAAATCAATGCATCAGAAATTCTGGCCCCTCTGGAACAATTTCCAATTTTAATTTGGTTGTATAAGAATAGAGCTGAAGAGGATTCATTTGTTATTTTGACACGATCTGTCCAACCATTTTGAATAGCTCTTTCCATAGTTAAAGCACCGTATCCGACTGACCAACCGACACAACTAAAAATAGTTCCCTGATGTCTTGGAAAAGGAGCATAAACCGATAAATCTATAGATGATGGAATTGATTTTCCACCATTTTGAATTGAAACCAAAGGTTGTTTTTGATAGCGATCATCTTCAAATTCAAGTCCTGTAGGATAATCTTGCGATTTTAGGAAGGCAGAAAAGCTTAAGGATAAGATGAAGAAAAAATAAAACCTTAGCATAATCATATCAATTTACCTTAACAGAAGAAGGTTTTAACTTTGTGGTATCCTTCTGAACTGGAGCAGGTGCAAAAGGGTCAGGTGCTTTAGTTTTAGCAGGTGTAGTTTTTGTATTTGTATTTTTTACGGGTGCTGAGCCATCCACATGGGTAGGAACAGGCACGGTAGTATTTGTTTCCCACCAATTTTGTACATTCATTTTCATTGTATCAGCGACAGAGGTTGCAGGTTGATTCGCGACAGGATGGGATGTGGAATTCGGATCTGTTGCAGCGGGATAAGGATATGGATTGGTATTCAGCCCATTATTATAAAAATTATTGGTATTATTCATGTTAATATAACCAGCTTCTGCCTGAATTTCTGTCCAAGTTAAAAACTTAAAAGGAGTAATCAACCATTTTTCAAGATAGGCATCATCATATCGAGCTGCCATTTCCTTCATTTCATTAAAATGGTTGATGACCTCTGGAACCAATTTAAATAATTCCATAAAAAGAGCAATAACAATGCCTCCGTCTTCTTTAAACTGTCTTACATCCTGCAGAGGTTGTTGAAAGTTTTCAGCATAGTATTGAGCTAATTCCCTAAAATTCAACTCTAAGGAACGAGAATAATCCTTTGGAAATTCTAAAATGTATTTAAGTTTCTTTTTATTGACAAAATCCATCTTCATATTTTCAAGCTCCTGATTAAACCTGTCAGCCGTTTTATCGTAACCAGTTTTAACTTTTTGAATTTGATCGGGTTTATAATTATTCATTTCCGACTTAAAGGAAGAGACACTATTCTCTGCTTCCCTTTTTAAATCTTTGAATTTTATCATAATTTCAGATTGAACAAATTTCCTGAGAGCGGGATCCAGTTGCTTATTGGAAGTTGGTGTTCCTTGTGCTATTGTAAATGATTGATTTACGCAGCTAATTAAAATAATGAGAAAAAAGAGGATTTTTTTCATGATATTATATTAATAACTTGATTAATAATTGATTTCATCCCAGGATTTAAACTTATAGGGGCCAATTAACTTTTCCTCCAAATAAGTATCTTCAAATTTTTTGACTGATGATCTTAATTCTGAGATACTAGTCACCATACCAGGTACTAATTTGACAAGTTCTGCAACGAGCGAAAGTAAAGAATTTCCATCAACGGTGGCATCCGTAACATCCTGGATAGTTAGTTGTAGATTACTTTGATAGAACGAGGTCAAATCATTGATGTCAGAAGTTAATCCACTGGTATAATCCTTTGGAAAATCCTGAATATATTGTAGCTTTCTTTCATTCATGAAATCAGTTTTGATATCAAATAGTTGGGCGTTAAATTTATCTACCGTTTTTTGATAAGCAGTTTTAACTTTATTGATATCTGCAGCAGAATAATTTTGTTTGTTTTCCTTGAAAGTAAGCACCAAATTTTCAGATTCTAATCGTAAATCCTTAAATTTTTGCATAAAAGGGGTTTCAATAAAGGCCCTTAAAGCTCCGTCCATTTTTTCCCTTTTCTGAGTAAATCCAACCAATGGATTCGTCAAAAAGAAAAATAAAATGGGCACGATGAAGGAAATTCCCTTTTTCATAATATTTTCTGATTAAAGGTTAATTGAAATATTTTGCGATCTTCAATTTTTGTAAAAGAGCCTCTGCTTCATTCTTATAAATAAAAAATTCATTATCAGATAGTTCCTTTAATAAACGTTGGTTTTCTTCCGACCAAGACTTCAACTTTAATTCACATAACAAAAAACCATATTGCCCCTGGTATTTAACCTCCTCATCTCCTGACTTTGAACTTTGAAAAAAAGCATTGGAAGCAGCTGAAAAATTGTCTGTTTGGTAATATGCATTTCCAAGCAGAAGTTGCCCGATAAAAAAACGATCATCGTCTATAGTAATTGAGGTTAATAAAGGTATGGCCATTTCGCTTTTGTTATTTGAAATATAGGAAGAAGCTTTATCTAATATATCATCAGCAACTATATTTGTTCCACGGACTTCCTGCATTTGTGGAACATAATTATCAGCAAGATGCTGATATGAATATTGATTTCCTATAAATAAATAGCTGGATACCCCTAATATTAAGGCTACGGAAGCGGCAATAGTCCATTTGTACCTGGAAGGATTTAGTTTCTTAATAACCGCACCTGAGGATTCAGGTTTTTCTTGAGGCAATGGAAAAGCACTTAATTTCTTTTTCAAATCCTGAGATATAAAAGCCTCTAGCAGTTCTTGAGCAAGGAGGTGTTTCTTAAATTCCTCAGCTAATGCGGGATTTTCTTGAATTTCATTTTCAAGTTGCATTTTTTCATCGCCAAATAATTCCTTATTGGCCAATGCCATCAGTTTTTCTGTGTACTCAGAAGTATTCATTGTCCTAAATTTTTTAAGTTAGTTGCCAATTCCGGCGAATTATCAATAAGTCCAAGTAATTTTTGATAACAACGAAATTTATGCTTCCTGGCATTATCACCTGATGGTAGTCCCATTTCCACCGCTATTTCGTTCATGGAGTAGGAAAGTTTCCATAAGGATAATATTTTACTACAAGTTTCGCCTAACTGACCGAATAAGGTCGCAACCATATTTTGTCCTTCGTTATTTAGCATGGTATCTAATGGATTTTCACCAGTAGATTGGTCATAAGGGGTAAAATCCTCTTTTAATTCTACCCGTTTATTTTTCCTTTGCTGGTTTGACCAAATGAAACGGCAAACACCAAAAAGATAACTTTCAATGGTACCTCGGTCTTCATATTCATCATGTCGAATTTTTCGATCCAGTGTAATAATTCCTTCGTGAAACACATCCCTGGCATCTTCTTCATTTCCGCCATGATTAGTAACCATTTGCTTAATCCTAAAAAACAATCCTGTAACGTTATACAGGCTTGACAATGCTTGCTCTCTTTTTAAACCGCCAGAACGTATGGCTGCGGCTAAATCCATTGTTTCTAAACTACTATTCATAGTTAATATGTTTTTAAGACCAAATAATGTTCCGATTCACAATACAAAAATAAAATAATTCTGTTAATCTTTTTTTGATACATTTATAGTATTTAAATGGTTAATCCCTTTAATTTTATAGGGTTGAATCGCTGAATATGAATAGATATTTTCTTTATTTTGGTGAAAATAGCCGGGTAACTCTACTCCTTCTTTTGAATTTGATTTGCTTTTTCAGCAGTTGTAATAAAAAGCATTTGGAAAAGGAAGAAATTCCTCTAAACTATTCAGATTTTGTGCTTTTAGCTGAAAAATACTACGATAATAATCAGCTGGATTCAGCCTATTATTATTTGTTGAAAATTAAAAAATTCTTCCCTGTCCCACCACGAGACAATGATTCTACTTTGGTAGGTTTACCAAACACTTTAATGGGATTTTATTTTGAAGATATGAATCAACCTGATTCAGCCTTAATTTATCACAAAATGGCATATCAGGACAGATTTCTATATTTTGGTGAAAACCATCCAGAAACATCAAAATCAATTAATAATTTAGGATTGATATTTCAAAGATATTCAGAATATAATACCGCTGAATCATATTTTACAAAAGCTATTTTTTTGGTTAAGGATTTCCAGTTATATCAAAAGGAATATTTAAAATACACGCTGAACTTAAGTAACAACTATTATTTGGATAAAAATTTTATTACCTCCCTTACTCTGTTAAATAGCTTATCATTTGACCAGGAAGATGAAAATGTCGGGAATATTTATCTTGCAAAAGCCAATTGTTATATGTCTTTAAAAGAATTTAACAAGGCTATACACTATTTTAATAAAGCATATCCTTTATTTGATAAAAATCTAGTAAGAAAAGCACAACTAGCGAATAACCTGGGTAACGCCTTTAGTAACCTAAATCAAGAAACTAAGGCACTTTTGTATTATAAAAAAGCTCTTGAAACAAGAAAAAATAGTCCAAATATCACCAATAATGAGTTGGGAGAAATACATGCAAATATTTCTTCATCTTACATAAAGCTAAATGAATTGGAAAAGGCTTACTTTCATTTCGAAAAGGCAAAAAATTATTACCTTAACAATAATCCTGTCAACCAACTGGCACTAGCAAATTTAGAAGAGATCATTGGGCAATATCATGTAAAGAGGTTTGACGTTGAATCAGCAATAAAATCTTATGAGCAATCTCAATTTCTTCATGATTCCATATTAAATACTCCTTCCATCGAAAGTGGTAACAGATATTTGACCCTTGCAAATTTATATATGCAGCCACCATTCAGGGATACCTTAAAAGGATTGTTTTATTTAAAGAAGGTAAATAAATCTGAATCTGAATTACTCCAAATAGAAGCTCTTTTGCTTAACACCTCCATTTTAATAAATCATAAAAAGTATAGTGAGGCAAAAATAAATTTAAAAAAAATATTAGAAGTTGAATCGAAGATAAATTTTGAAAATCCTATAAAACAAATAGAAATAAAATTACAAATAGCTACATTTTATGTAAACCTGGATGACATTGGAAAAGCAAGGTATATAAATCATCAAACAAATAAATTATTGAATGAATTATCAATAAAAAACGATATTCATTACTATCGAAATCTGTTGAAATATGAGTTATTAGAAATTCAATGCTTTCTGAAAGAAAAAAAGGATTCAATAGCCTCTAAAAAGGCAAACGACAATTACCAGTGGATTGACTCTATGCAATCTAATAAGCCATTCTTGAAAAAGGATAGAATAATTAATGAACTCAAATCATCCTTCATTGATTATTATTTCATTTCAAAATCAGATAATAAAAAAGCCCTGCTAAGTTTATTTTATTACCCATTTAATAAAAATAAATACCCTAAAAGCAAACCTAATTCCCTATTTATAAGGTATAAAGTTGCTGTAGATAAAATAATCATTTGGACGGAAATCAATGGTAAAAAGGATGTTTTCGTTAGAAAAATGACTACTCCATTAGATAAATCAATCCTTTCTATTAGGAACGCCATAAGGGAAATGCCTTCGGCCGGGGAAAAATCTAAGGGAAATTACAAGGATATTTATCAAAATTTGATTGAAAAATTAAGTAAAAACATATTACCTGACATTCCATTTGAAACAGAAAGCATCGTGTTATTGCCTGATAAGATACTTTCGATACTGCCTTTTGAAAACCTCGTCCATCCGAAAGAACCTAAAAAACTTTTGATAGAAAATTATTCCATATCCTATCATTTCATTTCTTCTTCAAAAATTCAGAAAACTAAGAGAGAGTTAAGGCGAAAAATTTTAGCTTTTTCACCTGATTTTCAAAAGGATTCCAGAGGTTTTGCCAATTTAAAGTATAGTGAAACAGAAATAAAAAAAATAAGTGAATACTATCCGACCGTAACATTTAAAAAAGATATGGCGAGTGTAAAAAATTTTAAAAAAGAAGCACCGGCGTACGAATGGATTCATTTAGCCACACATAGCGATCCAAATATACATTCTGAAGAAGGAGGAGCACTTATTTTTTCTGAAAATATACAAAAGAATGAACCTTCGATTCTTTATGCCAATGAGATTAATTCTCTTAAAATCAGAGCAAATTTAGTCGTTTTATCTGCTTGTCAATCTTCTATTGGACAATATACACCTACTCAGGGAATGAATAGTATAGCTCAGGCATTTTTAAATGCGGGCGCAAAATCTGTAGTTACCAGTTTGTGGCAGGTGGATGATAGAAGTACAGCACAGTTTATGGAAATCTTTTATTATTATTTATCCAAAGGATACACCAAAAATAAGGCACTTCAATTCACCAAAAAGAAAATGATGAATAAAATGCCCTATTTTTGGGCTCCATTTATATTAATGGGTGAAACCGGAAATATTTGATTTATCCTTCCATTTACTTAAAAGGTTATCAACCTCCATTTTCAATGATTTAAATCTATCATAAGCATCTTTACCTGGAAGTTGATCAGCAGTATTCAACATTTCCCGTAAATATGAAATTTGATCTATTAACATTGGCTGACTGTATGCTACTGATCTAGAAGTAATTAGTTCCTTTTCAAGATCCATACAAAAAGAATAAGCCTTTGATGATTTATCTAATTTTTGTACCGATTCTTTTAATTGTGATGCCAAATCTTTTGCTTGCCACTCCAAATCGCGAATTTGTAACGACAAATCAACCTGTTGTTTTAATATATCAGTCGTTATCTGGTTCGTTTGTAATCTGGGATCCATTAATAATTGAAAATATTGAGAATATTTTTTCTGTCCATAATTAAATTCAATCAGGTAAGTACCCGGAGCGCCTAAGACCCCATTTTTACCATTTGCACTAAATCCGGTGTATCTCATATCCCAGGAAAATCGATGAATACCATTTTCTGTTTTTAAATCTGCTTTAAACCCTTTCGTTCTGAATCCAGTAGCCATATCCACTTTTTCTGATAATGGATCTTCAGCTGTATTTACATCCACACTTGAAAATTCCCTGACTAATCTTCCTTTATCGTCTATTATTTTAAGGGTTAAAATAGAATCTTTTTGATTTGGAATAAAATACTCAAAAAACACCGAGGGAGAAGGATATTTAGTCAAATCAGCTGAAGAACTAGGCTGATAGCGCATTCTATATTGCGGATTTGGTTTTAAAAAAGTAAACTCAGTTATATTTCCCAGATTTTTCCATGCTCTGATGGCCTGAATGTTATCCAAAACATAAAATCCTCTGCCCATGGTTGACAACACCAGATCGTTATTTTTAATTTTCACATCGGAGATTGGGGTGATAGGAAGATTAAGCTGAAAAGGGAACCAGGACTGCCCATCATTTAGGGATAGGAATAGACCATATTCAGTACCGGCGTACAAAATACCAGGTACTTGCGGGTCTTCCCGAATGACTCTCACTGGATAATCGGAGGGAATACCGTTATCTCCTGTAGTTAATAATTGCCAGGTATTACCATAATCAGATGATTTATAAATATAAGGTTTCCAGTCTCCCAATTGATACCTTAGAACAGAAAAATAGCTTTTTCCCTTTTGATGGACGGAAGGTTCAATACAATCAATTCTACCCCCTGGAAGAAGAGAATTTGGCGTTATGTTTTTCCAATTTTTACCTTCATCTATAGTTATGAATAAAGGCCCGTCATTTGAGCCTGTGTAAATAACCCCCTTCTCCATGGAAGACACCGCAATATCATACAGGGTACTATAATATTCTTCCCCTGTGACATCCCTTGTAATTGGGCCACCTGATATAATTTGTGTTTCAGGTGTTCTGGCAGTTAGGTCTGGAGAAATCCTAAGCCAGGATTTTCCACCGTCCATGGTTTTATGTAAATATTGCGAACCGTAATAAACTATTTTAGGATCAAACGGAGAAACCTCTATGGGAGTTACCCTTTGAAAGCGGTACGTCAATTTATCAGGTTCATGGCCATAAATATTTGAGGCACCTATATAATATTGCATTTCCTGGCCTGTTTTTTTATTAAAAACACCGAATCTACCTTTACAATTCGCATAAACCAGGTCAGGATTTCCTGGCATTGGAACCACGGGCCCAGTTTCACAACCTCCTACTTCCATCCAAAAATTATCGGTCCTGTTTAAAGCATTATAAGGAGGCAAAACAGGTAAGGCAATAGTTGTATTATCCTGTTGACCAGCGTATAACCAATAAGGAAATTGATCGTCTACATCTACCTGATACAGTTCTGCAGTAGATTGATTATCTTGAGGAGACCAGGTTTGACCTGCATTTCTTGTCACATTGGCTCCGCCATCATTTGCTTGAATCCAGATATCAGGTTGTTTTGGATTAATCCAAATATCGTGATTATCACCATGAGGCGTACTTAGAGTGTTCCAGGATTTACCTAAATCTTTAGAAGACCAAAGGGAAGTAGAATTGACAATCATCCAATCGGGATGAACAGGATGAACATCGATATTACAATAATAGAATGGTCTATCTAAAAGAGGAGCAAAAGAGCTTATTTTACTCCAGTTTAGACCTTTATCTTCTGAAAGGTAAACTCCACCCTGGCCTTTATCAGCTTCAATAAGAGCATAAACTCTATCGGGAGAAGCGGGAGAAGTAGCCAGATCAATTTTGCCAATGAGTCCCTCTGGAAGACCCATTTTCATATTTTCCCAGGTATTTCCACCGTCAAGAGATCTAAAAACGCCACCCACATTTGCACCGGAAATAATCGTCCAGGGTTTTCTGTCAACACGCCATGAACCGGCATAGATAATGTTTTGATTGGTTGGATGTAATTCCAGATCACTAAACCCCACAGAATCATTTAAATACAATATTTTCTTCCAATGAGCTCCCCCATCCTCAGTTTTAAAGATACCTCTATCCTCATTTGGAGCAAAGGCATTACCGATGGCAGCCACATAGACGATATCAGCATTTAAAGGATCTATTTCTACTGCTCCAATATGTGCTGTATTTTCAAGACCTATAAATGACCATGTTACCCCTTGGTCAACAGATTTGTACATGCCTTTTCCAGCAATAACATTACTTCTTATTCCATCGGAACCTGTACCACAGTAGATTATTTTAGAATTAGAAGGAGCCAATCTAATGGCACCGATGGAAGGACTTTTAAAATACTTATCGGAGACAGGCGACCAATTTTGACCATAATCAGACGATTTCCAAACACCACCACCTGTTGAACCTAAAAAGAAAATATTTGGCTCATCGGCATGACCTGTTACCGAAGTCACCCTCCCTCCACGAGTTGGACCTAAAGATCTGAATGAAAAGGAAGTATTGAGAGGTATAGCATTTTGACCAACTAGGGTGTAGATGGAAAAAGAGAAACTAAAAATAATAAGAAAGCGAAAAAACTGAATGCTCATAAAAAAAGGTATATTTTAGCTAATGATAGCATAAAATACACCTTTTTTCAAGATTTTTTAAATTTAACGCTTTATTTTACGTACATAACCTCTTTTACTGCTTTTATAACTTTAGCAGCATTTGGCATATAGGCGTCAACTAAAGGAGCAGCGTAAGGTAAAGAAGTATCGGCTGCATTCACCCGAATAACTGGTGCATCGAGATAATCAAAAGCATAACGTTGCATTTGATAAGTTACTTCAGAAGAAACGCCGGCAAAAGGCCAGGATTCATCAATTACCACCATTCTATTGGTTTTTTTCAAGGACTTAACCAAAGTATGATAATCTAGAGGACGAATGGTTCTTAAGTCAATAACTTCTGCTGAAATACCTTCTTTTGCTAACTCATCAGCAGCTTCAAGAGCTACGAGCATCATTTTATTATAAGACACCAATGTGACATCCGTTCCTTCGCGTCTAACGGCAGCCAATCCAATAGGCACTGTATATTCACCTTCTGGAACTAATCCCTTGAAACCATAAAGCAATTCTGATTCCATAAAACAAACAGGATCGTTATCTCTAATAGCGGATTTTAACAGACCTTTTGCATCTGCCGGATCAACACAAGAAATCACTTTAAGACCAGGAACGTTAGCCATCCAACTTTCAAAAGTTTGAGAATGTTGCTGAGCCAACTGTCCTGCAGCACCAGACGGACCTCTAAAAACAATAGGGCAACTAAACTGACCAGCAGATTGAGATAGAGTTTTAGCGGCATTATTTACTATTTGGTCAAATGCCAAAACGGCAAAATTCCAAGTCATAAATTCAATAATTGGCCTTAATCCGTTCATTGCAGCACCGACACCGATACCAGCAAAGCCCAATTCGGCAATAGGTGTGTCGATAACCCTTTTGGCACCAAACTCATCTAACAAGCCTTTACTAACTTTATATGCTCCATCATATTCAGCCACTTCTTCTCCCATGAGAAAAACATTTTCATCTCTTCTCATTTCTTCTAAAATAGCCTCTCTTAGGGCATCACGCAGTGCAAGTTCTCTATTCATTTTCTGATTGATTTGAAAAACTATCTATTACGAAAGCAAAAATAACAAATTCTATTGAATGGATTATCGCTATAAAATATTAATTTTGCGTTTCCGTTAATTAAAGTAACAAACTAATTATCCTACTCATGCAAAAGAACAAAAAAAATATTCACATTCCTTCCCTTCTTTCCTTTTTTGTATTGATATCAACCTTTTCCTGCAACCGCGGTTACGGTTGTCCAACTAATTTTAAACTTTCTTCAATGGTAAGTGAAATAATTTCTTCACTTGCCCAGATACTGAGTTGAAAATATGGAATCAATATTTTCCATTCCCGACTTAGTTATGACACAAGATGGATCTTACACCCTCTATTCTAAAGATCATAGGGTAACCTATCATTCTAAATATGGTGCTATCCAGGAATCCAATCATGTTTTTGTAGACTCAGGATTACTCCCTGTTTTAAAACAGAAGGACAAAATTTCAATACTGGAGCTAGGTTTTGGCACGGGATTAAATGTTTTGTTGACATGGAAAAATATCGTTGAAAAAGAAACAGTTCATGTTAACTATCATTCATTTGATGTTTTTCCATTGCCAGAGGATCTTCTAAACGCTTGCGTATATGAGGATCATTTGAAAATTCCCAAAAGCATCTCAAAAAGTATTCTTACCTCAGAATGGGATAAATTAGTTGAAGTTGACTCCCGCTTTTTACTAACAAAACATAATAAAGATATATTAAAAGAGACCTTATCGGATAATTATTTTGATATTGTTTATTTCGATGCCTTTTCGCCTGAATCACAGCCTGAATTATGGTCAATAAGCTTATTTGAAAAAATATATGAATCTATGACAAACGAAGCTGTTCTGGTCACGTATTGCGCAAAGGGAGAGGTAAAGAGAATTTTAAAGAAAATAGGTTTCACCTTAGAATCATTGCCAGGCCCACCAGGCAAAAGAGAAATGACGAGAGCGACCAAAAGAAGATAAACGATTAATCTAATTTGTTTTGTTTTCCTTCTGCACCATATAATTTTTTCGACATTTCATTGAACGCTTTAGCTGCCTCTTCAGCCGTTTTGAACATTCCCAGATGTTTTGATTTTCCGTTTATTGAAATAACTGAACGAAATTTGTTGTGCTCTTTATAGACACCAGTAAAACCTGTACTACTGCTTGTTTTTCTGGTTCTACTCGCTACTGCCCTACTTCTGAAAACTAAATTATTTAATCTGCAATCCAGTTTATTCCCATTGACAAATCCAACTAAATTGTTTATATTAGTCTTTTCATTGATTTTAAAATTTTCAGCTAATATTTTATGAAGGTAAATGGTGGTTGTTTTGTAATTAGATGGGGACAATTTAATTGTTTTTTGGAAAAAAATACAACCGCTTGAGTGTATCCTTAAATTTTCCGCAAGGTTCAATGAAAGCATTTCCTTGTCAGTTGTAATATATTGGAAGCCCTGATCATCCAAAATAACGAAATCATCAGCGTTTTTAATCTTTACCTGGTGATAATTTATTCCCATAGTTATAAAATATCCTTCTAAAAAATAAGCACTCAAAGCAATTTTATTTTAATATCCCCCCTACTTTTCTGTTTTGATTTGGGGGAAATTAAATTATTCTTCGAAATTAACTAAAAATATTTTTAACAGAACTATATATAAATCAATTTTTTAATGAAACATTATACTCACGCGCATTTTATTTTAAGGTGTATCGAAATAGCCAGAAATGGGGGTCAAAAAGTGTCTCCAAACCCAATGGTAGGTTCTTTGTTAGTTGAAAACAATGAAATTATTGGCGAAGGTTATCATGCGGAATATGGAAAAGCTCATGCGGAGGTTAATGCTTTTTCATCTATAACCAAAGAAAATCTAAACAGAGTTAAAAATGCAACTTTATATGTTTCTCTTGAACCATGTAATATTTTTGGTAAAACACCTCCCTGTACTTCTTTGATCATAGAAAATAAAATTAAAAAAGTAGTTATTTCAACCCAGGACGTTTCTCCCGAAGTGAATGGTAACGGAGTTACTTTACTACAAAATGATGGTATAGAGGTTATCCAGGATATCATAACAGAAAAAGGAAAGGTGTTGGTGAAACAAAGAAGTGTATTTGTAACTAAAAAAAGACCATATACTATTCTTAAGTTAGCTATTTCTGAAGATGGCTTTTATGCATCGCATGAAAAAGTTAATACTTGGTTAAGTTCACCCATAACATCACGATTAACTCATAAATGGAGAAGAGAAGTAGATGCTATTTTAGTTGGTTCAAACACTGCATTGATAGATAATCCTCTTTTAGATACCAGATTTTTCCCAGGCAAATCTCCATTGAAATATGTAATGGATAAACATAATTCTCTTCCAGAACATCTTAATCTGTTCCATGAGCCAAATGTGGCTAAAAGATTTACCCTAAAAAAGAAAACTATAAATGATGTTCAAATTGGCCTTGATAAAAATGAGTCCCTCGATTTAAATGAAATTTCTACCTATTTTTATAGCCAAAATATAGGGAGTCTTATCGTTGAAGGTGGCGGAAAACTAATCCAAAGTTATTTAGATTCAAATTTGTGGGATGAACTAAGGTTGATAAGAACTAAGAAGAGATTAAAAGAAGGCAAGGAAATTTATTGGAAAAACTTGAATAAATCTGCCTCTTATATTTTAGGAGATGATTTGATAGAAATATATTTAAGAGAGGAAACTCGTTAAATATATTATTGCGGCCGTTAAAAATAGGATAAGCAATAAAAAGATAATTACTCTTTTACTATAATTATTCGTTGGAACATGATTTCTTCTGAATTTCGCCATAATTACTATTTTTATGAAATTTCCTTTATAACTCCAAATACAAAAATATGCTTTCTGTTGGAATAAGCGGTGGAATAGGCTCCGGAAAAACGCTGGTTTGCACCATTTTTAAAGTTTTAGGCATATCAGTGTATAATTCTGACTTGGAAGCAAAAAGAATAATGGAAACAAATGAGCAGGTTAAAAAAGAAATAATTAGTCTTTTAGGTGAAGAGAGTTACCTAAATAACATGACGTTGAATAGAAAATATATTGCGGAAAAAATTTTTAACCACACTGAACTATTAACCGGGGTAAATCAAATTGTTCATCCAGCAGTAAGAGAAGATGCTGAGATTTGGAGTAAAAAAATACCAGAGGATAATAGCTATTTCCTAAGGGAGTCAGCTATCTTATTTGAAACTGGCATTTATAAACAACTTAATTACAACATTTTGGTCATTGCACCAATGGAACTTCGACTTCGCAGAATAAAAAACAGAGATAGATTATCAGAGGAAGAAATAGTTAGTAGAATGAACCAACAATGGAGTGACGAACGAAAATTGCAGCTTGCAGATTTTGTCATTATAAATGATGGAAAAACTTTCTTGATTCCACAAATCCTAAAAATTCATATAAACCTTAAGCATTTCCCTTTAGTGCCAATTGATAGGCAGCCAGGCATAATTCTTTAGATAATTTACTGTCAATCATAGGCTTTGCGTAATGGATTGTTCCAAATTCTGGCACCCATTTCTTAATGTACTGATATTGAGGATCGAATTTAAGCATTTGAGCGTCTGGGCTAAAAATACGAAAATAAGGAGCAGCGTCAGTTCCTGATCCGGCAGCCCATTGCCATCCACCATTATTGCTAGCCAGATCAAAATCTAATAATTTTTCTGCAAAATACTTTTCTCCCCATCTCCAATCAATGAGTAAATTTTTTGTAAGAAAACTCGCTGTAAGCATTCTGACTCTATTATGCATAAAACCAGTAGCATTTAATTCTCTCATACCGGCATCAACCAAAGGAAAGCCTGTTTTCCCTGAAGTCCACCGTTCAAAATCGTCCGTATTATTCCTCCATTTTATTAAATCATAATTACCTCTAAAGGCATTTTTTTCAACATGAGGAAAATTAAATAATATTTGAGCATAAAAATCTCTCCAAATCAGTTCATTTAAGAACGTTTCATTCAGATGAATAATTTTTCTTGCTAATTCTCTAATACCCAATGTACCAAATCGAAGATGAATACCTAACCTGCTGGTTCCCACTTTTGCAGGATAATCTCGGTTTTCTGTATAATTCTCAACAACTTTTAAATTTAATTCTTTAGATGGAATGTCTATTTGTGTAGGTTGAAAATGCATAGATTCCAGGCTTGGAAACTTGGGTACACTAACATTTGACAACAATCTATTTTGTAGTAATCCCTCAGAATCATAAGCAAACAAGGGATTATTATCACCATCTGGCAAATTAGCTTTCAATCTCTCTTTCCAGGATTTACAATAAGGGGTAAATACAGTATAAGGCGTACCAGCTGTTTTTGATAAAATTTCACGCTCTTCAAAAATAACTTGATCCTTACTTTGATGAAAAGTAATATTTTTAATTTCCAATGATTCTTTAATAGAGTGATCTCTATTTTTGCCATAAGATTCATAATCTTTATTAGCGAACAAATGTTTTACAGGTAATTCCGTCGTAATCCTATCAATTATGTCCATAGGATTTCCATAAGCGACGTAAAAACTTCCACCTAGTCTTTCAATTTTTTCTTTTAGAGAATCCACCTGCTGGTAGATAAAACTTACCCTGGCATCTGATTTATTTGATAATTTATCTAAAATATTTGAATCAAAGATAAAAACAGGCAGTACAGGTAAGCCTGCTTTAAGCGCATTGAACAAACCCCTATTATCTTCTAATCTTAGGTCTCTTCTAAACCAAAAAAGTGAAATTTCAGACATTTTTTCCTATTATTTTAGAAATAACAAGCAAAATAATCAAATGTTTCATGTACTTTCATGGAGTATTTAAATCAACATCGTTTTGCAATTAATTACCAATCCTTTCAAAATCCATATTTTATATTTTATTTTATTGCTTTCATCATGTCAATCAGAGCAAGTTCAATGGATTGAAAGTCTTGATAATGACGGGAAAGGAAATGACAAGCCTGGAATACCTTCAGAACTTGATAAGCAATTAGCTTATTTAAACAAGTACCCTAAGGATACACTTAGGAACTTTACACTGTTAAAAGAATCAATAACAACGGCCATAGATGATGAGAATGAGGAACTCGCTTACAAATTAATCATATTAAGCCTTCAAAAATATCCTGATATTATATTTGAAGCTGAATTTTTCAACGCCATAAATAATTTTTACACCACCTTACTAAAAGAAGATGAAACTGCTAAATGGATTTCAGGCATAGTTGTAGAAAAATGGAGTAAAGACAAAAAAACAGCCTATTTCATGACGAAATACAATAATATTAAAGTAGAAAATCAAAAGTTAATATTATATCAAGATGGGGAGCAAATAGTAAATATGGCAAAAATTCATTCCCTTTTTTTTCCAGATAAGGAGGAAAGTGCCCTATTTTTATGGAGATCTTATGAAATCATGCGAAAGATGGGAAGTGATAAAGAAGCTCTTATTTTACTGGACTTAATCTTAGTTCGACATAAAAAATGGGAAAATATAAATATGGTAAAAAAAGAAAAGGTAGATATCATACAAAGTAAAAAGCGTTTAAAATGGAACGAAAAAGTAAAGATACCTTTCGAAATAAATAAAAAGGATCAGGCACCGGTAAGTTGAAAAAACTTTTGAACAAAAGGATTTAAAGCAGTTCCCTTCACTTTTGCCTCTGCTTCAATTCGGAATTCTGAATTTACTTTACTCATTTTCTTGGCCACATTAGCCATGCCCTTAAAAAGAATATTCTTCTTTGCAAAATCATCAATCGGAGCTGTCACATATTTAAAAGAAAAAGCAAAAGATAATTTAGTTTCAATATTTGCCTCTATAATGATAGACTTATCAATAATTAACTCACCTAAAACATATTCATTAACTAACCTTTCTGAACCTCTGCCCCTTCCATAGCGTTCAACCATTTTCACAGTGACACTTAGAACTTCTTGAGTAGTTAAAGCATTGAAGACCAAAATACCTGAAAAAAGTCCATCTACCGACCTGATATCGTCAGGAAGTAAGATATCCATTTTCACACCTTCTATTCCAAACCAGTTTTTAACCTTATTTAGCATGTTAAATTTTGTATTAAGTCAAATAACCATTTTTTTTAAAGATAGGTTACAAAAAATAGCTTAAAATAGATAAAAAGCCGACGAATAACTCAGATTACTCTTTTAAGCCAGAAATCACCTAACTTTTTAGTTAAATGGTATTGAGCATCGTGCAAGTTCTTTACCAGAGTATCAATGAAAACAGTTTCCAAATTAATTTCATTAGACTTCAGCTTTTCAGACCAACCAGCAGTTGAAGCTGTTTGCCAATCATTATTCACAAAAGCAGACTGCAATAACCTATCAAATAACGATATATTATATTTAGATTCTACCATTTTAATAAATGCAATAGATTTATCCATAGAACAACCACTGATAGGATGAAAAGATTCATCGACAACCAGCATTAATATTCTTGAAAACAAGACAAAACCAGTTGCCTTTAAAATGGCTCCATGACTTTCCCATTGGGCACAAAAGGAATCTATATCCATTTGGACGGACAACTGTTCTGAATCATTAAAAGCTTTATCGGAAGTAAATAACCATACTTTAGACGTTGGATGGAAGGACGCTAATTTTAAGTTATTTCCTAATAAATTATCCATAATTACCAATTAAAGTTGTTGAACAATTAATTCGGAGAGATCTAAGACCATGATATTCTTTTCTGTTGAATCTGAGGTTAAACCATCCTGCAGCATGGTGATACAAAAGGGACAATTTGCAGCTACTATTTCTGCCCCAGAATTTATTATATCAGTAGCACGGGCCTGATTTATGCGACTTGAACCAGGTTCATCCTCTTTCCACATTTGAGCACCGCCAGCACCGCAACACAGACCGTTAGATTTACATCTTTTCAACTCAACTAAATCAGCATCGAGAGCTTCCAGGATTTCACGTGGAGCCTCATAAATACCATTAATTCTACCAAGGTAACAAGAATCATGATAGGTGATTTTTTTTCCTAAAAATGAACCACCACCCTGCAGTTTTAATTTTCCATCTGAAATTAGACCATTAAGAAAGGAAGTATGATGAATGACCTCATAGTTACCACCTAACTCAGGATA